>JBDLJP010000052.1:0-10296 GCA_039714295.1 Candidatus Fermentibacterota bacterium | reverse complement strand
TCACAGAGGAAACCGCGGATCTGTAAACTGGCGAGGGGAATGGATATAAGTTCCAACCGCGATTGCCATGCGGATTGGCAATTTATGACAGATTCAGTATGAATAGAATGCAACTGATGCGATTGTACCTTAACCATGTGAAAGGAGAATCTGATGAAACTTGTTTCTGTTCTATTGTTTGTCATTTCGTACTCCATACTCGTTGCAGGTGGCGACGGCATGCTGGATGTAACACCTGGAATTTCAGAGTATACCGGTACGGATGATGTAGTAGTGACCTTCCTGCAGGAATGGTCCGTATCCACTTCCGGTGATGTTCTCGGCATTGATGCTTATGAAACCGGCTCTACCACTAACATCGTTTACTCCAACGAGGACAACGACAGGTTGGAGAGTCTCGATCCATCAACCGGGGGAGCCGGTCTTATATCGGCTCCGTTTGATGTCGCTAACGGTGCCTGTTTCGGTGTCGCATACGATGATGAAGCAACTACACCGCTCTGGGTTACCAGCGACTGGAACTCCACCAACAATTTCTGCAGCAACGACCTTGCCACATGGTTCACACATCCGGATCCAGCTGGCATCATGGGCCGCGGTATGGCTCACGACGGCACGGATTTCTGGATTGCCGAATATTACTACAATGTTTATCGATTCCAGCCGGGAGGGTCATCAACGAGCTATGCAACCACTGAACCTTCTACTGGAATGAGTGGCCTCGCTGCTTTCGAGTATGACGGAGACATCATGTTAGTCATAACAAGTTACCAGACTCTCAACTTCTTTTTCTATGTCTTCGATGGGTCTAATCTGAGTTTCCTGGGAAGCGCTCCCTGCCCCGGTACCGTGTACCGTTCATACGGAATCGCGCATTCAGCGCTGAGGGGAACTCTTTTCTGGAGCTACGCACCGACTTCGGGTGGTTACCGCATTGCCGAGCTGGACTTCTCCACTACCGCGCTTCAGCGAACCACCTGGGGTGAGGTGAAAACCCTGTTCGATTAAGGCAGCGCCGCGAGAGATACGGAATATATTTTTCCGTTCCCGCAACCTCGAAGAATGTTACCAAGCCTCCTCACCAGTTCCACCTGGTGGGGAGGTTTGTATCAGGAGCAGTATACTTGGTTTTCGGGAAGCATTCAGGATATCACATATTTGAAAGGATACTCTCATTCCCTGCAGTGTTGTTTTCGTAATGCTCGGTAAGAAGGATTTTCATTCGGGAGGTTACGGTTTCAACTTCAGAATGGTGGAGTATCTCAGGTCTAATGGCATCACAGTTGATATTATCCACTTTACAACTGTACCCTCCGGTCTTCCATTTAAATGGTTCAGTGCGTCAAGGTACATCTGCAGGGAAATCCGAAAGCAAAAACCTGATCTTGTAATAGTGAGTAAGAGCTATCAATACGTTCCTCTGCTGCGAATTATGAGCACGCTTTCAGGCACTCCTGTTCTGTACCTCATGCATCATCTTGAATGGATGGACCTCCGGAATAAACTCAAGGCGTTCCTGTATAGATTGTATGTGAAATGGCTCCTTGGAATGGCAGAAATGGTCTGGGCGAACAGCATGAATACGCAAGAAGCAATAGAAAGTATCGGAATCGCAGCAGACCGGATCAGACTGATAAATCCCGGTTTTGAAAAAGATCCCTGTGCTCTGCCGGATCGCTCAAGTCGCTCGGGCCCGGTTAAACTTCTGTGCGTGGGCAGCATCTCTCCAAGGAAAGCTCAGCATATGATTGTGGCGGCATGCGCATATCTCGAGAATGGAAGCTTCGAAGTCGAATTCGCGGGAAGTACCGAATCGGACGAAAAGTACTCCGCTGGAGTGCTCGAACTGATTGAGAAAGAAAACCTGTCCGGTTCTATGAAGGTTTCAGGGGAGTTGACCCGGGATGATCTTGTCTTAGCTTATCTGAAGGCGGATATACTCGTTCATCCCGCCAGCTGGGAAGCCTTCGGTATGTCGATCCTTGACGGGATGTGGTACGGGCTGCCTGTGATTGCTTCGGATATCGCTGCCATACCGGAACTGGTCCGGCACGGTGAGAACGGTCTGCTTACACAGCCCGGGAACATCCGGGAACTTGCAGACGCTATCAGGAGCCTCATCGATAACAGGGATATGAGGCTGCAGATGGGAGAAAAAAGCCGTATGTTCGCCGAGAACATGAACGACTGGAATGATACCGGGAGGGAATTCATGGAATTCGTCATGACTGCTGTGAAGGAGAAGAAAGCGTGAACGATCTCTGTGTCATGAAGTTTGGCGGGACATGCCTTTCAACCGAAGAGGACAGAGAGAGATCGGTCGATCTCTGCGTCCGCGAACTTAAATCGTACAGCAGGGCAGTTATTGTTGTTTCCGCGATGGGCAGAAAAGGGGATCCCTATTCGACCGATACATTGCTGGAGCTTGTTTCAGCTCCCGTCCCGCAGGAAAAATCCTGCCTCCTGGCCTGCGGAGAAGTAATATCAGCAGCTGTCTTTGCCGACATGCTCAGACAGAAGGGAATCGCGGCGTCAGCCATTACCGGCTGGAATGCCGGACTGCGCACAGATGAGCAGCACTGCGGTGCCGATCTCGAATCGGTGGAGAAAGAATATCTTGTTTCATCTCTGGAAGAGAACGATTGTGTTGTTGTTGCCGGTTTCCAGGGAATGAGCAGCAATCGAACAGTCTCCACTCTCGGACGAGGAGGCAGTGATATCACAGCAACAGCGATAGCCGCAGCCCTTGAGGCAGATGAGCTGATGCTCTTTAAAAAGATCGATTCGGTATATACCGCTGACCCCGAAAACGTTCCGGAAGCTCTGAAGGTGGACAGGATAAGTGCTGAGGACCTCAGGCAGCTGGCGTGGCAGGGGGCGGAGATAGTACATCCGAGAGCTTCCGAAATAGCCGGTGATGCCGGTATCAGGATAAGTGTGAAGTCTCATCGTACCGGGGAGAGGGTTACGGAGATAGAACCCTTCACAATCAGAAGCGGAAGGTACATAACCGGTGTGGCATCGGGATCTGATGCAGTGCAGTTCAGAATCAGTACAGACAGTTCCGGCTCGATGCATGAGTTCTATTCACGCGCTTTCGGTCTTGTCGCGGATGCAGGTGTATCGATGGATATGTTCAGTGTTTTTAACGCGTCAGCCATGTTTACTGTTCCGCTTGAGGATGAAAAGCGGGTTTCGGAAGTCCTCGACGGAAGCGGAATTGTTTTCGAGACAGTTTCGCCCTGCGCAAAGGTATCCATTGTGGGAGCAGGTATGCATGGAATAGAAGGTGTTATGGCAAGGTTTTCCTCAGCCCTTCACAGAGCAGGTATTGATATGCTCCAGACGGTCGACTCACACGCGACTATTTCAGCCCTGGTTCTTCTGCAGCAGAGGGATGAAGCACTGAAGGCGCTTCACAGGGAATTTATCGAACTATGACACTGTTAGCCGTTATCGTTTTGGCTGTTATCCAGGGGCTTACCGAATTTCTTCCCGTTTCAAGCTCAGGCCATCTCGCTCTGGCCGGAATGATATTGAAGGTCCCGGAAGGGGACCTGACTTTCGAGATCGTGGTTCACCTGGGAACGCTTATGGCGGTACTGGCTGTATACAGAAAAGACCTTGCGGAGCTTGTATCCGGTCTGTTCAGGAGACAGAGGGAATCCCTTGTTCTGGCAGGTCTGCTTTTCATAGGTTCGATTCCTGCTGCGCTGGCAGGATTCTTCCTTTCGGATTCAATCGAGAAAGCTTTTAACAGCCCGATTCTGGTATCGGTAATGCTGCTGATAACCGGCACTGTTCTCTTCAGCACAAAATTCATGAAAAGCGGAAACAGGGATAACCCTACCGCCGCCGGAAGTTTAGTTGTAGGGATTTCCCAGGCACTGGCGCTGCTTCCGGGGATATCACGCTCAGGACTTACCATTTCCACAGGTCTTTTCAAAGGTATAAAGAGGGAAAAGGCTGCCAGGTTCTCGTTTATGCTCTCTATTCCCGCTATTGCCGGAGCTGCGGTTCTGAAACTCGGAGATGCTGGATCCAGCGGTATAGACACTTCTCTGATGATCACCGGATTTGTGATATCCGCCCTTACAGGCTATCTCGCCCTCAGGATTCTGCTGAAATTCCTGAGGGAGGGAAAATTCTCCATTTTCGCCTGGTACTGCTGGCTTCTGGGACTCTCCGGCCTGACTGTTTCACTGGCGGGAGGATGAGATGCACAGCATTCTGTTAGCGGTACTTGCATCTGTCCAGATGTCCGGGTGGCAGGACGCTTATTCTTCAGGTAACTGGGAATACTCTTACTATCAGGCGGAGGCAGCTGTTTCTGAGGATTCCGCAAGCTCGGATGCGTGGGCCGCTCTTGCATTTTCCGCAAGCTCTCTCGGATATCATGATGAAGCAGCGGAATATGCCGGAAAAGCTCTTGAACTGGATTCCTGTTCAGCCATGGCCTGGGGAGCCATGGGCAGATCCTCAACAGATTCTGCGGCAGCGGTTCTGGTTTATTTTCAGACCGCGCTTGCCTGCGATTCAACCCTGATTCCGGGTCTGGTAGGGAAAGCTCACTCTCTGATGATGCTCGAAGATTATCCGGAAGCCCTTGAAGTGCTTACAATCGCGATGAGTATTGATCCCTCCTGGATTACTATCTGGCTTAAAACTGCCGAACTGTATCGATACCAGTCAGAGTTCGGGAAGGCATTGACATGTGTGAACGAAGCCCTTGGCAGGTGGCCGGTTAATAAAGACCTGATGTCCGAAGCGGGCTGGCTGATGGAGCTTGCGGGCAGAGAACAGGCAGCGGAGATGGTTTATGGAAAAATAGCCGATGCCTACCCGGATGATACAGATTGTCTGATAGATCTGGGATTGCTGCTTGAAAGACAGGAGAGATACCCCGAAGCCATCAAGGTATACAGGGAACTTCTAAGAAGAGACCCTGACAGTTTTCTGAGCCTTGGAGAGATCGGCATCTGTCTTGAGTATATCGGCAGTTATGAATTGGCACGCGCAAGTTATCTGGATGGGATCGCGATGAACCCCGATTACACATTCGCTCACTACAGACTGGGTATTCTTGCTGAAGAGAATGCAGATTTTGAGGATGCAATTCAGTGGTACAGTGCGTGTACGGAAATCGACGAAAGTTATCTTGACGCCTGGATTTCCCTGGGTCTGATGTACGAAGAGGTACTCGATTACCCTGCCGCTGAAATTACTTACAGAAGAGCCCTGGAGATCGATCCCGCGTACTCCTGGACATGGGGAGAACTCGGACTGGTTCTGGAGTACCTCGAGAAATTTGAGGAAGCTGGTGAGGCTTACGAAAGCGGAGTGAGCGTTGACAGCGAGTACATATGGGCATGGGAACGGAGAGGAATTCTTCTCGAAGATGATGGAGATCTGGAAGCAGCTGCCGAATGGTACGAAAGAGCTGTTACCGAAGCTGCCGCCCCCGGAACATGGCTGCTGGGGGAACTGGGATTTGTACTGGAACAGCTGGGAATACCAGACAGAGCCGCGTACTATTACTCCGAAGCCATATCGGTTGATTCCACCTATGTTTTCGGGTATCAGCGGCTGGCGCCGCTTCACGCCCGATCGGGAAATTATGAAGAAGCGCTTGCCCTCTGGCGAAGCTACATTGAAGCGGGAGGTTTTGAAGCCACCGCTTTATGCGAGGAAGTACTCATTTACGAGAGTACAGGCAGAGATGATGAAGCTGACAGTCTGAAAGGACTCATATCGGATGAGTATCCTTACGCGTGGATAGACCTTGCCTGGACATATTCCATTGTGAACCCGGAGATATCCCTGCAGCTTACCGGCAGAGCGGAATCGGAAAGCGGAACCGATGACCATGTGTTCTGGCTGATGATAGCTGATCTGTACGCTGAACTTGACGAGCAGGATGAAGCGGAGAGAAGCTTCGAAGCCGCCTCAGTCATTGCCCCGGACAGTATAGATGTATGGCTGGAGTGGGGGAACTATTTCTTTGAAAAAGATGAAGACGGGGAAGCGGCTGAGATGTACAGGCAGGCTGTTCTGATCGACAGTCTTTCGGTCAGCGGGTGGAGCGGCCTTGGTGAAGCACTTCTTTTCTCGGGGCAGTACGACGAGGCTCTTGCAGCCTTCGAGCGAACCCTTGAAGTTGATTCCCTTTCCGCATGGGTTTATGCGTACATTGGTCTTGCTTACCAGCTCAAAGGTGATTCGGAAAGCGCTATGGATAACTACTTTCACGCTCTGAGCATCTTACCCGGGTACGATTACGCCGAATCGAAAATCAGGAGCATAACCGACAGGGGGTTCGATCCATATCGGAATCGGAGAGATGCAAGGCGTTTCAATGTTATGCTGTACGTTGATACCAGGGTTGATAACGGAAATATCAGGGAGAGAAGATACTCTGGAGGGCTGGAAATTTCGTTCGAGTATGACGCGGCTGGAAGCGAAGTATCTCTTGAAACGGATTACAGTTTTATTGAAACTTCCAGTAATTACGAAAGTGATTACACATGGGCAAATGTTGCCGTATCCATAGACAGGATATTGTCCGATAACTTCACTATCAGTGCCAGCAGCTCGTGGGACAGGCAGCCGCGAACTGTCAGACCCTGGCAGATAAGCTCATACTTTTCTATCGCGTATAAGAAATGGCTGAACGACTGGCTCTGGGTATCCCCCTCAACGGGTATCGGACTGGTGAATACCCATTGGGCTTCCGGTCTCGAGAACGAAAGAACCGATAGAACAACGTTATATGGTTCTGTATCTATATGGATGGCTGATGACGACTCATTCTTGCCGTCGTTATGGCTCTGGGGGAACTTCTATCTCCCGCCCGATGATCCCGATAACACACTTATTAACGGATTGGCTGAGCTTGAATTTGAAATGTGGGATCCCCTCTCTTTGACTATCGGGTACAGTGTGGGATATGAGAGAACTCCAGTTTATGAATATTGGGAGAAGTACGATACTGAATTTTATTCCAGACTGAATTTGAGGCTTTTCTGATGCATTTCTCATTATTGATCATTCTTCTGGCTTTTCCGCCGGAAAACCTTCAACCATGGTATTCAAGCTGTTCTCAAGGCGACTGGCGATCTGCCGCAGAGGAAGCCGGATCAGTTTACGCTGCGGATTCCACTGATGTTGAGGCACTTGCGGCGATGTATATAGCTGCTGCTCTTGAAAACGGGTTCCAGGCAGGCACCATTCTTTCGGCGGAATCCTTCCTGCCGGATTCCCATACCTCGATCATCATGACGGCGCGCGGGGTCATTCTAATGTCAGACCCGGATTCCAGTCCGGAAGATGCTGAGGAGCAGCTGAAGGAATCCATCCGGCAGAATCCGGATAACATTCTGGCTTTGTATCTGCTGGGAACACTCAAGGCCCGGAGCGGTATTTCCGGATCAGCCCTCAGTTACTTCGATGAAACCCTTTCTCTCGATCCTGAATTCCTCCCAGCGCTGTTGTCCCTTGGTGATATCGCTGAGCGTGAAGCCAGAACCGGGGATGCCGTGGATTACTATCTTGAAGTTCTCGAGAAGGATGTCTACAACATTGATGCAAGAAACCGCTTGAGGATTATCGCAGGTGATTCCTACGAGGCGGAATCAGCGATGGGAACGATGCAGGGTTTCAGCGTATCAACAGCGGCAGATATTTCAATTGAACGTGGAAACCGGGCTATGCTTGAATGGGGAGGCAGTGCCAGTGTATCGTACCGATTCTCTCGCAGGGGGACCTCGGTTGACGCAGCTTTTGGCGGGCGGTCTGTCACATGGGAGGATATCTACGGTATCAGCAGAGATTCTCTCAATACAAACAGGGGCTGGGCTCAACTGGGATTTGATTACTGGTTCCATGACAGCTATTACGTTGAAGTCGCCTCAGACTGGGACAGACAGATGTACACCGAGCGTCCATGGCAGATAACTTCCTACTGTGCGATTGGATGGGAGAAACGCATCCTTTCCTGGTTCTGGTTCTCACCCAAACTCGGGTTTGGTTCTGTCAGCACACGGTGGACCTCAGGTGCGGGAGAAATGTACATAGATAATTTTTCCGTTTTCACATCTGCTGATCTTCGATACAGGAAGCCCCACACATTCATCAGGGAAGCGGAAATTTCAGGTAACCTGTATTTCCCGCCTGACAATCCGGAGAATTTCATATCAAAGGGAAGTATCTCCCTGGCATTCAGCGCATGGAGCCCTTTCTACGTTAGAATCGGCTACGCTATGGATTACACAAGAGCACCTGAGATATCCACCTGGGAAAAATTCAACAGCAGCTTCACGACCTCGATCAATTTCGACCTGTTCTGATCTGTTCCTGTGCGGGTCAGGGTCGCAGCAGCCTCGTTACCGGGGTTTTCAGTATCCTGCCGAAGAAAATGTATGCGGTGCCTGTAGAAGTTGCCAGCATCACACCTATCCCCGCTGCCAGCCACACTGCAGGGAACACCGCGAGGCTGTCAACTGCGGCCCGCAGGACAGGGCTTAATGAAAGAAGCGCGGTGCTTGCCCCCCATGCCAGAAGGCAGCCAAGAATGGCCCCGAGAACCATTGATATGAATGACATGAACAGGATCTGAAACGCGAAGATCATCGCAAGTCTGTCGTGAGGGGTGCCGAGAGCCATAAGGACCCCGAGCGCGAAGCGTCTGTTTTTCAGGTCGGCGACCAGAGTATGAATTGCGCTTGAGAGAGCGGACAGAAGAATGGCGGCTGCCAGAGCGGAGAGAGCTGCAGTCACGGCACCCACAAGTATCTCGGCTTTCTGGGCGATACCTCTTCTGGTCTCGGCTCGCAGACCCGTTTCCTCAACGATCCTTACGATTTCAGGGACATCTTCAGCTCTCTTTGCTGTTATGACAAGCGCGCTGTACCGTCTGGTGTCATCCGGAAGGAAAAGCGAGTTAATCTCATCAACGAACTCAAAGGGAACACCGATCGCAAAGAGGTTCATATTACGGGAGGTCGCTTCTATTCTGGCTCTTACAGTTACAGGGGGATAATCAAGATCCGCCAGTGAACTTCTCCCCAGGGTAACTATGCATTCCGTTCCCAGTACGCCATCCGGAGTAAGACCCAGAAGGTTGTTGGATTCGGCAAAACCCGCGTTGTAGAGCAGCAGCAGGTTCTCGCTGAGGATTATGGGAAGAAAGCGGCTTGAGGAATCATCAAGCGTGTAGGACCAGCTGATATCTTCAAGAAGAGAATCTCCCAGGAATTCCCCCGTGACCCCTTCCAGAGTGATATCGGTGTAGTAGGGCTGCCCCCCGAGCTGACCCCGCAGCAGGGCCGGGACATGAGCGTATATCTGGGGATCTATTCTCTCCACAAGGGGTGAATTCTGCAGCTCAGTCTTTATCTCCTCGGTAATTTCCATTCCTCCGGTTTCGGACTGAAAAAAGCCTACCTGCATTCCGGAAGGAGTGACCCGCACCTGGTCCGCAGGCAGATCACTGGAGAGGAATCTGTCAAGGAGGTTCTGCACTCCGAGGCCGATGGATATGAAAAAGACAAGAAGCAGAGAGGCGGTGAACAGCATCCCCTGGCTGAAAATGTAATCCTTCCAGTGTCCACGGTTCCAGAGGTGCAGGGCGAGTTTAACTTCAGACAACTTCATGCAGGCTGCCATTTTTCAATTCGAGTATCCTGTCCGCACGGTCGAGGACACCTGTGGAATGAACCACGGCTATCAGGGCGAAATTCTGCTGTCTGCGCAGCTCATCAAGAAGGTCAAAGAGAATATTTTCACTTTCCTCGTCAAGGCTTGCGCTGGGTTCGTCAGCAAGAAGAACGGAAGGTCTGTTAACAAGACCCCTTGCTACAGCCACCCTCTGTCTCTCTCCTCTTGAAAGGAGCGAAGTCGGGGTTTCATCGGTTCGCACTGAAAGCTTGTCCAGGATAGTCCGGGCATGTGACCTGGCTTCCTCCAGGCTTCCACCTGAAAAGACCGTCGGGAGTATCACATTCTCCGTGGCCGACAGGGCCGGCAGCAGATAGAAATCCTGAAATACAAAACCAAGGTATTCTCTGCGGAGTGCGGCAAGTTCTGATGAGGAGAGTCCGTTTGTGGGCTTCTCAGCGATTTTCATGGTTCCGCCGTGATCCAGATCATGGGTTCCAAGTATGGCGAGAAGAGTGCTTTTGCCAACACCGCTTCTGCCGACTATCGCAAGGAATTCACCCTGCGCAACGTCAAGATCAAGACCGGACAGTACCGTCAGATCATCGAAACTTCGCTCTATATTCCGCGCTTCTATTATGC
>JBDLJP010000051.1:0-10353 GCA_039714295.1 Candidatus Fermentibacterota bacterium | reverse complement strand
GTCTGGCGACGGGAATCCTGTTTCTGATAAGAAGTACAGCAGTATTCCTGGTTCCTCTGCAGCTGGCCTGGCTCTTTGTGAAAAGAAGATGGAGAACCGCGCTGATGATTGCGGCAGGTTTTGTACTGTGCTGCATTCCATGGATTGCCAGAAATCAGCTGGTTATGGGAAGTCCTGTTCTTATGCCCACAAGGGGTTCACTTAATCTGTGGATGCGGAATAATCCATCTATACTGCTGATCGAAGGGATAAGTGTTCCAGGATTCATCGAAGACCGTATTAACAGTAGACACCTGCTTGAGTATCCCGTCATGGATGGATTGGATAGTGAACTGGAGCGCAGCCGCATACTTATGGACAGAGCAAAGGAGTTCATCTTCGCAAACCCGTTGCTGTTTTCATATCTGACGGTAGTGAGGTTCGGACTGTTCCTGTCCCCAGTCGGCGGAACTATCGATAATCCGATAGCGAAACTGGCTGGTTTATTGATTTATCTTCCGATACTGCTGATGGCCGCAGCTGAAGCATTCAGACGCAGAAGGGACGGGAGGGTTATCCTTCTGGTGTGCGTTTTCATCCTTTACCTCGGTATGCATTCACTTGCCCACGGCGGAGTGCGGTACAGGCTCCCGGTTGATACGATTCTGATCATTCTGGCTTCATTAAATGCAGGTCGAAAAGCGGGATGGAGAGAAAAGGAACTGTGTCCGGTAAAAGGTGAGAGAGTAAAAGAACTGCGATGAAGGTACTTGTAACTATTGATGATGTCGGGATGACTGAGGTCGTAAACAGCGCGGCTGAACTGCTTCTTCAGGCAGGTGTTGTTCATTGCCTGAGCATTATGGCCACTGGTTCGCAATATCTTCCTGCGGTTGAAATTGCCCGGAATTATGATGTTGATGTATCCGTACATCTCAACTGCGTGCAGCCTCCCTATCTTGTCGGGGATGGTTTTCCAGTGTCACATTTCGAATGGTTCAGAAAGGGCGCAGAATACGCTGAAAAAGTCCGGATTGAGTGGCGGAGCCAGATAGAGAAAGTTCTGTCAGCCGGGCTTGCGGTATCGAGGCTGGACAGCCACCGGCATATTCATAATGCTGCCGGGTTGAGGGAGGTTATTCTTGACCTCGCGCAGGAGTACGGAGCAGAAGCGATCAGGGCAGCGATACTTCCGGACAGAATGAACAGCCCTTCGTCCTTCATACTTGACATGCTGGGCAGAAAACTGGTGAGATCAGCGGAGAGAAGGAGTATCTGCACACCGGATCTGATGCTGGGTTTTTCAAGAAGCGGTAATGTTTCCAGGAGTTATCTGGAGAGAATTGATGGCAGTATCAAAGGTGAGGGGGTTGCAGAACTTGTCATGCATCCTGCAACTGCACCCGTATGGGCATCAACACAGACCGATGAGCTGGAGCTGATGCGGTCGGAATGGTTTGCTGAATGGTTGAAAAAACACTCGTAACAAGAATTCTGCTGATTGCACTTGTTGCGCGGATACTCGTATTCGCTGCTTCTTCACAGGGTATCTTTCCTATAGGTGAAGGCAGAACGCAGGCGGATCTGGCGCAGAATGTTCTGAATGGGAGAGGCTTCATGCTTTCCGAAAGTATGCTTCACCCCGAACGGGAAGAACATGCTCCACCCATGTTCCGCAGATCCTTTGAGTTTTACAGGAGGGTAGACGGATACTATGGAGCTTTGAGACCCGGACAGCCGACAATGTTTCTGGTACCCGGATACGCAGTGTTCATGGCTGGAGTCTTCGCACTGTTCGGAACAGGGAATTACCTTGCTGTGAGGGGTGTTCAGCTTATCCTCGGGCTGTTGACTGTACTTACGGGGCTGAAAATCGCGCAGCGGTTCCTTTCGGGACGCTACCTGTTTGCAGCCGGATTGTTTTTCGCGCTTAACCCATTTGAACTGTACTACGAAGCGATTCCGGCAACGCAGGCTCTATTCTCACTTCTTTTTCTTCTGGGATTGCTCCTCTCTTTCAGGCTTATCAAGAACAGTCTGGAGGGCGCAAGGTCTCTGCTTAACGCATCCATGACCGGAATAGTGTGGGCCCTGGCTTTTTATGTACGCCCCGCCGCATTACCCATAATGCTCTGGCTTTTACTGATACTGCCGTTCACTCCTCTACTGAAAAGAATCACTGACAGAATCAGAGGCACTTATGTAACTGGCTGCGGCACACGGTGGTTCTCCGGCAGAGGTTTTGTCTCGGCACTTGTTATTCTGACGGTGTTTTCCGTACTCATGCTCCCATGGGGGCTGCGGAACAGAGATATCTCCGGAACATTCCGTATTATGCCGATGCAGGGGGGAGTCAATCTGTGGGAGTACAACGGAAGAATATTCACCGATCATTTCGAGAATGAAGCGGAAGGCGCTCTTCTGCTCTACAGCGATCTGAGAGAGGAATATATCGGAAAGCTCAACTCACCGGAGCTTGCGGAGTTCCCGGAATTCAGGGATGAGCCGGAATGGGTCAGGGACGAAATCCTCTACGAAAGAAACATCCGTTTCATGCTTGAGAATCCAGTCCTTACGATGAGACTGATCTCTCTCCGATTCGTGGAATTCTTCAAACCATTCCCGCTCAATTCATTTTCTCCTCTATATACCCTTGCGGGGTTGCTGGCGCTGTTCTGGGTACTTTTCTTCCTATGGGGGGGAGCGGTAAGATGTTGCTGTGAGTCTGGTCCTGAAGGATTCTTCCTTGCAACGATTGCGGCGGGATATTCGCTTATGCACCTGCTAACCGCTTCGGGTACCCCGCATAGAATAGCTATCGATTTTCCCATGGCTCTCATTGCCCTCTGCGGCATCAGATACACCGTTCGGCGCTATAAGGCGTGGAGGAACTGAAGCATGCGCACTGATCACCCTGTTCTGATTGTTAAGACGCATGCATTCGGTGATGCTCTGCTCTGCACACCGGTCGTCCGGGAACTTATGGAGAGCAGAAAAAGGGAATACTGGGTTCTTACAGGTTACTCTGCCGCCGATGTATGGGAGCGGTTTCCAGGGATAGACAGAGTATTTGTTGCTCCGGTACCGCCTTCTTCAGGGATCAGCGGCTTTCTGGGTCTTGCGCGATGGAGTATGAGGAACAGAAGACTTCTGAGTAGTGCTTCGGAGTCCTATATTTTTCAGGGGTCACCGGCGATCAGAAGGTGGGTGAGGTTTCTCACGGGTTCATCTGTAAGATCCTCCGGAGGGAAAGCTCTGGGAAAGTGGGAGAAAGTATTTCCGATGCTTGAAACCGACTACGCGGGTTATTCATATTCGAAAACTGCAGGTGTAACGCCTGAAAACTGGCGTCCGGTATTTACGGTAAGAGAAAATGAAAGTGAATGGGTTTCAGACATACGGTTTCCCCGGCCTCTTTTTGCTATAGCTCCGGGCGGAGGAAAAAATCCCAGGGATACCGTACTTGAGAAAAGATGGTTTCCCGAGAAGTACTCTATCATAGCAGAACGCCTTATCAGCGCCGGATTCAGCATTGTTCTTCTTGGAGGAAGTGATGACATGGAGACAGCACAGAAGATGAGAATGCTATGCAGGTCAGATATTATTGATATGACGGGAAAAACAACCTGGGGTCAGACAGCTGCCATTCTGGAGCAGTGCAGCGGATTCCTTGGCGCTGACAGCGGAACCGCGCACCTGGCAGCTGCAGGAGGAATCCCCTCTGTGGTTCTGTTCGGTCCATCATCTCCCGGGAATCTGTTCGCGGAAGGACTTGTTAATCCCGTGCAGGGAATTGTTGATTGTTCACCCTGCTATTCGAACAGCCTGTTTCCAGGTTGTGTTCACGACAGGGCCATTTGTATGGAAGCTATCGAGACAGAAGCGGTCTGGTCCGCTCTGCAGAAAGTAATAAATGAGAATTACGGCAGTTAATCCGCCTTTCATAGCAGGATACAGCCGGGGACAGAGAAGCCCCGCTGTAACCAAAAGCGGCACGCTCTACTACCCGATCTGGCTTGCATACGCAACGGGAGCCCTGGAGAATGCGGGTCATGAGGTTGATCTGGTGGACGCCCCCGCAGACGATTTGGATATAGGGCAGATACTGGACAGGATAAACCGTTTTGATCCGGGTCTGGTGATTCTGGAAACATCCACTCCTTCCATTCAGTCCGATGCAGAATTAGCTGATGCAATAGCCGCTCAAGGACGATTCACGGTGCTGGTTGGAACGCACCCTTCCGCGCTTCCGGATGATACACTTGAACTGGGAAGCAGATTCCAGGCTATAGTCGCCGGTGAGTACGAGAACCCCCTTACAGGACTGGCGGGGGCAATCGAAAAAGGAGAGGATCCGGCAGGTGTTGAGGGGCTCTATCTAAGACAATCGGATGGAGAGGTTCTCTTTACAGGTGAGGGGGAGAGACTGAGTGACCTCGATTCCCTTCCATATGTCAGCAGTATCTACTCAAGGCACCTTGATATTTTCAGATACAACAACCCGAATGCTCTCTACCCTCAGGTGATGATAATGGGAGGGAGAGGCTGTCCGCATGCGTGTACATTCTGTGTATTTCCACAGACTCTGCAGGGAAGAAGCTTCAGAAGAAGATCGGTTGAGAATATTACCGGTGAAATGCTATGGGTTCAGAACAATATGCCGGACGTTCGCGCTGTATTTTTTGAGGATGACACTATATCAGTGGACAGGAAGCGTCTGCAGGAACTTGCCCAATCCTTCATCGACAGCGGAGTACGCATTTCCTGGACTTCAAACATGAGGGCGGATGTTGATCTGGAGACGCTGATGCTCTGCAGGAAAGCAGGTCTGCGTACAGTGTGCGTCGGTTTCGAGAGCGGCAGTGACAGAATGCTCAGCAATATGCGCAAGGGTATCACAGTCGATATGTCCTTGAAATTCGCTGAAAACGCCAGAAAAGCGGGAATACTCGTTCACGGCTGTTTCATGGTCGGTACCCGGGGGGAGGATAAGGAGAGTATGAGGGAAACACTTGAACTCGCACTTAAGATCAACCCTGATACCGCTCAGTTCTATCCCATGATGGTCTATCCGGGAACGGAAGCCTACACTCAAGCCCTGGAATCGAATAACCTTCTTGCCGAGAACTGGAGGGACTGGCTGACTGAAGAGGGGCTGCACAGCTGCGTTATCAGAACTGAAGATCTCTCTTCAGCAGAACTGGTCGACTTCTGTGATTACGCCAGACGGAGATTTTATCTGAGACCATTGTACATCATCAGAAAAATATGGAGGAGCCTTCTAAGCGAGGATGAGCGAAGAAGAACACTGCGCGCGTTCGGGACTTTCAAAAAGTACCTTTTCAGGAATTCCAGGCAGAGGTGATGCCAGTACCTCTGAGAAAAACCAGTGTGGTCATACCATCGTACAACGATGCTGAAATCCTTGAAAGGTGTCTTGAGGCGCTCAATAATCAGACCCTGCGGAGCGATCTGGAGATAGTGGTGTCTCTTGATGGGGGTGATGAACTTCCCGGAGAGGTGGCGGACAAAGCTGACAGAGTCGTTGAAGGCGGGCATTCGGGACCAGCCGGAGCGAGGAACAGAGGGTGGAGAGCCTCTACTGGAGACATGATTCTCTTTACCGATTCCGATTGTGTTCCGGATCCGGACTGGGCCAGACAGATGGTTCTGGCTCTGAACAGAGGAGCCCATGCGGTGAAAGGTGTCTATTCGGATGGCGGTACTAAGATCATACAGAGACTGGCGCAGATAGAATTTTCTGAGCGGTACAAGCTTCTATCAAAATACGATACCATCGATATTATTGATACCTATTCCGCAGGATACAGGCGAAGTGTGCTTGAGAGCACGGGAGGTTTCGATGAGTCTTTTCCATTACCCGACCATGAGGATATCGATCTTTCCTACAGAATGTCCGGACAAGGCTGTAAACTTCTATTCGCGCCGCTGGCTGAAGTATCTCACACACACCGCAGCACCTGGAAATCGTACTTCCGGATGAAATTCTCAAGGGGGAGATGGAGGATGAAAATCCTGAAGCGTTATCCCCGCAAAGCCGGAGCCGATACTTACACTCCCCTGTTCCTGAAGCTGCAGATTATCATGTCCCCGCTTCTTGTGCCTGCGTTACTGCTGCTTTTTGTTGATCCTCTTCCACTCACCGTATGGGGAGCTGTCTTCATCATCTCCACGATCCCGCTTGCAATGACCGCATTCAGGATGGATCGGTCGCTTGTACCCCTGGTTCCGATATTTGCCTGCTGGCGAGGCTGTGCTCTTTTCTCTGGTCTGCTGCGGGGTATATTCGCCTCTGAAGAGGTGAATCAATGAAATTTGCGCCCGTAAGAAGAGCTGACCGTGTACTGATGATACTTCTGATCATCGCCGATATCATAACCGTTCCCTTTGTATTTATGCTTACATGGGTACTCAGGACCATGATATTCGCCGGTAATCTGCCGGAGTTCCACCACCGGTTAAGTCTGTACCTGCTGATTCTGCCTCTGGTTGCCCTCCTCTGGATATTCTCATTTGCCAGAGCAGGCCTCTACACCCCGAAAAGACACCTCGGAAGTATGGGAGAATTACAGAAGCTTCTGAAGGCCTTCGTGTTTCTTCTTATCTCTCTTATGGCAGCAAGCTACCTTGCGAGGATGGAATTCTCAAGGGTGATCCTTTTCATGTTCATAGTGATCTCCATACCGGTAACCACTGTTTCGAGGAGTCTTGCCAGGAAGATGGCGCATCTGATCGTTCCGGTAAGAGAAGTTCCGAGAATTCTCATTGTAGGAACTGGAGAGGTTGCGGCAAGGGTTATTACGGCACTTCAGAGGCTTCCCGGAAAGGCTCCCGAACTGGTCGGTGTTGTTTATTCAGCTGCGACTGACGAAGCGATGTTCGAGAATGTCGAGATTGTATCTTCGCTCGATGATATCGTAGAGACTGTCAGCAGACTCAATGTGGACGAAGTATTCTTCGCTGCCCCTGAACTTGACCGATCCAGAATACTGGAAATTATATCTCTGGTTAAAAATACAGAGATTCACTACAGGCTTGTAACTGATCTGTTCGAGATAGCATTAGGAGTGACGGACGTTGATGATCTGGCTAAGCTTCCAATCGTTGAGATAGGGTACGGGGAACCCGGAGTAATGCACAGGCTGACAAAAAGATTCATGGATATATCGATATCATCCCTTCTCATCCTGTTTCTATTTCCGTTGATGTCAGTGATATTGCTGTTGCAGCTTATCAAGAAGAACGGATCACCGGTCTTCAGTCAGAAAAGAGTAGGTCTCAGGGGAAAAGAATTTACACTTTACAAATTCAGAACAATGAAACCTGAGGCAGATGAATACGAAGTAGCTCCCATCTCCATGAATGATTCCAGGGTTACGGGCATCGGGAGAATACTGAGAAGAACAAGTCTGGATGAGCTGCCTCAACTTTTCAACGTTTTTCGCGGAGACATGAGTCTTGTGGGACCCAGACCTGAAATGCCTTTCATCGTAGACAATTATACAAGCTGGCAGAGACACAGGCTGGATGTTAAACCGGGTCTTACAGGAATGTGGCAGATCATGGGAAGGAAGGAGCTTCCCCTTCACGATAATCTGGAATATGATTACTACTATATTCGGAATCAGTCTCTGATGCTTGATTTCACTATTCTACTTAGAACAATTGCGATAATATTCAAGGGAAGGGGTGCATACTGATCGGCTGCTTAATTCTGGTTATTCTGTCCCTGCAGTCTTTTCCGAATGGTCCGGGCGCTGCAGGATGCGCATGCGGCAGTTACTCATGGTCTGATGACCCCTCTTCATGTCTTACAGCCCCCGCAGGACTTGTCAGAATCACTGAAACTCAATTTTCACTTTATTCAACTGCGAGTGATATAGATAATTATAATACTTCTGCTGCTGCAGCCTTTGAATTCGGCGGGAACCACATCGGCGCAGGCGCCGGATTTATCCGCTCCGAACTGGAACCGGATACCATGGAGGTTGCTCTGGTTGCGGCCAGAACTATCAAAGGCGATCCTATTGGTTTCATGGAAGGCGTTTTCGGACCCAGCATCTCTGCGGGTTTGTCTCTGGGATTGACTGTAACAGATGACGATTCCGGAAATTCCAGTGAAATGCTTTCAGGTGGACTTGGTTTGCAGTTCTCCGTTTTTCCTACAATCGCCCTCGGCCTGAATGTTTCGAATTTCAGGATCGCGGGAGACAGTCTTCATGAAAAAGTTATCGGCTACGGTATTACTTCTGTTTTTGACAGAAATTTCCGCGGTCATTTCACTGTAACTGATGGAAAATGCGCTCTCGGCTTTGATCTTGCTCTCAATGACTGGCTCAGTGTAAGAACAGGATCTGATGGATCGTCCTGGAACACGGGTTTCTCGCTGGAGTACGACTGGTTCAAACTGGACTGGGCGATGATTCTGAACGACCTGGATTGCAGGCAGGCTCTGGGTATATCCGTTTCTCCTGGAGGTTATCTGTGAGTATCTCGCTGATATCCCTGATTATTATCATCACCGGAGTTCCCGATTCCACAGAAGCATCCTTCATACCCGAAAACTGGGACTTCGGATACGACTGCCTGATAGATGCGGCAGCCACCGCGAACTGGACCGGCAACCATCCGGTAATCGACAGTACCTCTATCGATGCTGCTGTTTCTCTCAGAGCCGTCTCGCCCGAGGTGGATTTTCTCGTTACGGGTGCGATGCAGAGGGATTCTTCATCGCGAACTCTGTTCAGAAGAGCCAGAGCGGTTCTGAAATGGCCGGGTACGCCGTGGATAGGTGCTGGAGTTTACATGAATGATCAACAGCCGTTCATCGCGGGATTATCGAATCCGGTACTTGAATGGGGATGGGTTGATATAGATTCTATTCACGGTTTCGGAGTCTCTTCCGGAGGGATTATGGGGTTCAGGGGCGATTACACTATTCAGCTGACGCATGCAGATACTCTATCGCAGCTGAATCTGCATTCGCCCTGGATGGGATTTGCAGGAGTCGATTATTCCAGAGCACAGATGCATACTCCTGATTCCCTGGGCGGTGATATCACTCTGAATGTACTTTCAGTCAGAGGTGATTTCCGTTACTTCAGACCATGGCTTATTCTCGCCGGTGCTGAGGGTGAACCGGGAAAATGGGCGGTTTCTGCAGAAATACGAAAATTTCACCCCATGGATACACAATGGGGAACTATAGAAGTTATTCCCGGAATGCATTTCGCAGGAGACAGTATTGAATTTCCCGGAACCGCATTCATAGCGGGACAGAGAGTGATTACTCTCGGAGCATTCCTGGAATCAAGGCGCTATTTCGTCTCAGCAGGTATCAAAGGCATGCTTGATCTTTCGAGTGACAGTCTAAGCGGCGTTTCAGCATCTGCCGGTATGATTTCAGACGGAGGGATAATGTGGGATATGCTCTTCGCTTATTACGCTGATGGAGATTACAGGGCATATCTATCATCAGTGGTGACCGTTTCCCATGCTTCCGCCGGTATAGCAGCTGAGATTATCAATGACAGCACAAGAGTCACAGGAACCGCATCCTATGCTCCCAGGAAGGATGTATGTGCCGAATTGTCAGTTTCGGGAGATATCGATGACAGCCTTCAGCCTTTATGCGATCTTGCCGTAACAGCATCACTTGGTCCTGTTAGCTGTCTTCTGGGAATAGAATGGGACTACGATAGTTCTCCTTCACTGCGTATAAACCTGACAGGACTCTTCAGATGAAAAGAATAATAACTGTTACAATAGTTCTTTTATCATTCATGACCGCAGGCTGTTCACTCTTCATTCCAATGCAGAAACCTGTCGAACAGGACAGCAGACTTATTCTGTGGCTTCCCGGGGCAGCCTCAGTTCAGGTATTGTCTGACTGGAACGACTGGGGAGGAAGTGTTGCTGCCGGTGGAATAGTAAATCCCGCAGTCGGGAGAATGGAAAAGGATGAGACCGGTTTATGGACGATAGATATTCCAGGGCTGCCAGGCGGAGTTTACAGATACGCATTCTACGTTAACGGATATAAATGGATGCGCGATCCTGTAAATCCGGAGACTGCTCTGTTTGAAAGCAGGACCGTCTCAATTATTATGGTTACGAACTGAACGGAAGGACGTGACTTTTGGCTTCTGTGAGATTTCAGGGAATCAGTAAAACTTACCAGAAAGACATACTTGCACTTGCCAGATTTGATATTGAAGTCCGGGACGGTGAGTTTCTTGTTCTCGTAGGCCCGAGCGGTTGCGGCAAATCTACTACCCTGCGTCTTCTGGCAGGGCTTGAGGAACCGACCACAGGAGAGCTTTTTATCGATGAACGGAATGTAACCGGCATCAA
>JBDLJP010000050.1:0-10358 GCA_039714295.1 Candidatus Fermentibacterota bacterium | reverse complement strand
CACCCCATGCGCTTCCGATAGTATGCCCCCACCATCCATCAACATTTACTCCTGCAATTCCGCACCGGAGAGCTGAATTGACTGCATCTCCATCTATATTCTCCCAGAAGAAATTCTCCTGAAGCCTGTAATTGGATACGAAGATGTCGATATCGCCATCAAGGTCGAAATCACATGGACTCACACCTCTTCCGCACAGATGCTTCTCAAGAAATGGTACCATTCCGATGCTGTCACCCGCTTTGATGAAGCCGTCTGCACCTCCCAGATAAAAAGCATCCTCGGTACCCTCTGCCCGTCCGCCCGGTTTTTCGTAACTGGCAAGATAGATGTCCAGCCAGCCGTCCGAGTTCCAGTCAAGAAGGGCAACCCCCTCAACACTTGATTCTGAGATACCGATACCGATACTGTCTGTAACATCTTTAAGAGTACCGTTGCTGTTTACGAATACCTGAACCGGGTTACCTGATGTAACAAGATCAGGCAGCCCGTCTCTGTTGATATCACCCCATATTCCTCCGTTGCCTCTGCAGAGATCAAGTCCTGCTTCGGTTGTTACATCCCTGAACGATAAACCGCCCATGTTCTGGAAAAGGGAATGTCCCGCGAAAAGATCGGGATAACCGTCGGAGTTCCAGTCGCACCAGGAGACTCTGCTTCCCGGAAGCAGGCTGTCGGGACCCAGCAGATGGGTTGCATCAGTGAATACCGGTCCTTCGTATTCCCGCTGCTCCCTTGCCCACTGGAGTTGAGGTGTATCTGGAGGAAGGAGGCTGTCCATGGCTTCAATCGCAATGTCGCTCCACCGATTCCTTACTTCCCCTGCGACAGCTGCATCGGCAAAGCCGCGCAAAGCCTCAAGAGAGTCCCCCTCTTCAAGGTTCAGTTTTCCGAAAAGCCAGTAAAGGGAAGCTTCAGTGTGATAATCATCCACATTGAAGTCCGTATCTGATATTACAGCTACCAGCTCTTCCAGGGCTTCGGGTCTTCGACCGGAACCGGCCATTGCATACAATCTCCTGAATTGAAGACCCGCTTCAAGAGCCGGGCCTGCCAGCTGCCATTCCTCATCCGGCATTCCTGCTGGAACCCACCCTTCGCGTACAAGATCCAGACCGCTCCTTGCCAGATCCAGTGCTTCCGACCATGATGAATCTCTGTCAATGCAGAGAGCCGCTCCACTGAGATAGACCTGGGGGTTTTCCGGACAGGCTTCGTGCCATGAATTCAAATAATCCTTCCAGAGCAGAGAATCCGCAGTTTCAATAACGGCTGACAGTGTGTACTGCCATGCCAGGCTGCGCCAGAGTTCGGATCTGTTTCCCCAGACATCGAGAAATTCAGATAGAACTTCGATCCTTGCCGAGTCATCGTACCAGACGGGATAAAGCATGTCATAGAATTTCCAGCCTATCACTTCCGAGGCTTCGAGGGATTCGGGAAAACCATCAACAAGAACCAGCATTAGACTGTCCGCGAGAAGAGTATCCGAAAGGGTGCTGGAGGATTCTATCAGAGAGAGGAGGTCTTCCGCTCCAAATGACAGGACAGACTCCAATTCCAGTATTTGCTTCCTGAGATCTGCCGCGGTCAATGAAGTATAGTGTTCCGTGGAGGAAGCCACTGAATGCCATAGCGCGGTGAAGAGCCCGGTGGAAGGATTTTCCTGATAAGCCCTCTCAAAAAGCATGGAAGCCATGGAGTAATTCCCGGCATCGCGAAAAACCACCGCCTTCAGCGAATCGGAATCACCTGCTGCCTCAAGTGCCGAATCGAAATTTCTGACGGAAAGGAAGTTCTCAAAATCGCTATCGGCTGTAGTGATAAGGACGGCAATAAACAGGGCTGTAAAATACATATTGTCTCCTGCGCTTTTCAAGCTGGAAATCCATTAAGGCTGGTCAGAGTACGCTGAAGTTCACAGATTACCAGTTGCATTATTGATTGTCAACATCAAAATGCTGTCCGCGATACTCCCGATATAGTCTTCAGGGCGGCATAAGTCTGGAGCTGTATGATAAGAAAAGGACTTGTTCGAGATGTAAAAGGAGATGAAGCCCTCATATGCCCGACGGATGGTAATGCGTGCGATTCCTGCGAAGCGAAGCATGCCTGCCTTTCTCTGTCCGGCGGTAAAGAGAGAGATTCGGATTTCTGGGTTCACAACGACATAGGCGCCTCTCCCGGGGATACGGTAGAGCTTGAACTGAGATATTCCGCATCTCTGACCATTATCGCTTCAACTTTCCTCCTGCCCGTATTTTTCCTTTTCGCCGGTTACCTGTTTATGATGAACGGCAACGACCTTCAGAGAGCGTCGGGAGCGGGTGCGGGTCTGGTTGCCGGAATCATTTCAGCAATAGTGATCAACAAACGGCTGGGAGCAAAAAAAGATTACAATATGCAGATGACAGAAATACTTGAAAAAGCGGACAGTAATACTGCCGGTGAAACACATGAAGAGCTGGAAGGACAGAATGATGATTGATGAAATGAAAAACCTTGCCACCGCGATCATCGGACAGCTCCGGCACCGCGGAGTGGATTACGGTGATGCCAGGGTTGAGAACACCGACCTTGAAAGCCTGACTTACAGGAAGCAGAGACTGGCTGATTCGAACTTTCAGGTCGGTCGCGGGGTCGGCATCAGAGTTCTTGTTAACGGCTGCTGGGGTTTTGCCTCATGCAGCGGCTTCGATTCAGGTCTGGTCGAGAAAACTGTAGACAGAGCAGTCTCCATTGCCAGATCCGGAGCCGGTGTGATGGAAGGCTCTGTGATACTTTCGGATGAAGCTCCTGCAATAGGGGATTACAGCGGACCATGTGAAAGAAACCCCTTTGATATCCCCAGGTCGGAGAAACTCGATCTCCTTGCCGCAGCTGCCGACATAATGCACGATTCACCGCTTATCAATATGAGCTGGAGCAATCTTCGATTCGAGAGAAAAAGAAGAGTCTTCAGCAATACTGAAGGCAGCCTGGTATCTTCTGATCTTGTTTTCTCAATGCCGACTATTATGGCGTATGCGGTTCTGGGCGATGACATGCAGAACAGAGGCTTCCAGGAAGGTGCAAGGATCGCCGGCTGGGAGTGGATCGAACAGGCGGATATGATCTTCTGGGCTGAGAAATGCAGGGAGGAGGCCATTATGAAGGTCAAGGCTCCCGAAGGTCCCTCAGGATTGATGGATCTTGTACTGGACGGGACTCATCTCAGCCTGACAATGCATGAATCGGTCGGTCATCCCACCGAGAGTGACAGGGTTCTTGGATGGGAGGCCAGCATGGCCGGCCGCACCTTTCTGAATATAGATGATCAGGAGAAACTCAAGTATGGTTCTGAAATAGTGAATTTCATTGCGGATAACACATTGCCCTACGGAGTTGCGAGCTGGGGCTGGGACGATGACGGTGTACCCGGTCAGAAATGGTACACGATAAAGAACGGTATCTTCCAGCAGTTCGGATCTGTAAGAGAAACAGCTCTGCTTGTGAACAGAAAACAGAGTACAGGATGCTGCAGAGCAATGGATTTCGCCAGTTTTCCAATAAACAGGCAGCCTAACTTCTACCTTGAACCTGGGAAAGAGCCGATTACACCTGATGATCTGATCTCTGACGTGAACAAAGGAATCTATATCGAAGGACGCGGATCATTCAGCATTGATCAGAGAAGGGTTAACTTCCAGTTCGGTGGAGATATGTTCTGGGAGATCAGAGACGGAAAAAAGGTGCAACCGCTCAAGAAAGTCATCTACCGATCCAAAACACGCGATTTCTGGGGTTCCTGCGATGGTATTGCGGATGAAAGATCTTTCAGGACCATGGGGCTTCTAACCTGCGGAAAGGGAGAACCCATGCAGGCTGCCAGGATGACCCATGGAGCGAGTACATCGAGGTTCAGGAATATTGAAGTGGGAAGGGGTACGGAATGACCAGGGATGAACTTCTGGAGATAATCGAAGCTGTTCTTGAAAAGGCTGAGGTTCCCGATGTTATCGCTTCTTTGAGCGAAAGCAGGGACGCTGCAGTGAGGTTCGGTCAGAACAGAATTACCCAGAACATGGATACATTTGAACGGAAACTACGGATCACCCTTGGTGACGGTTCCCGAAAAACAGTTTACTCAACCCATAGAATAGACATTGATGCGGTTCCGGATATCCTTGAAGAGGCTATGGAGATGCTTACAACGGCTTCCCCGGATCCGGAGTATATGCCGCCTGTTCCGGCAGGCCAGGTGTATCCGGTTGTTGATGCATGGGACAGCACAACCGCTGAGGCGGATCCCAAAGAGCGAACTGAAGCTGCGGCAAGGGCGATAAGCACTGCAAAGAATAATGGAATGGAAGCCTCAGGTCTGGTCGGCATGAGTTATGAGAATACCGCCATCGGCACCTCAACAGGCAATCTTGCATATCACAGGTCCACGGATGCTTACATGAGGCTTACTCTGGACAGGGGTAAACCATCCAGCTTCAGATTTCTGAGCGCGGAAGCCTGGGAAGATCTTCCCGTGGATTCAGCGATCAGAGAGGTAGCAGCTGAAGTAGAATCCGATGAGGATCAGAGGGAACTCGAACCGGGTGAGTACAGGCTGATATTCGAACCCCAGGCAGCTGCAGATCTGATCCCGTATATAGCCTGGTCGATGAACGCGAGACCTGCCGATGAAGGTCTGACGGTTTTTTCAGGCAGACAGGATGAAATGGTTGCCGGCAGCAATTTCACAATGACAAGTGAGGTCAATGGTTTACTTAAGGGGACCCCGTTCGATGGTGAGGGACTTGCTTCGGGAGATGCTGTATGGATCGATGGAGGCAGGCTGGTCAATCAGCCCTGCACAAGATTCTGGGCACAGAAAACAGACCGTGAACCGCTTTTCATACCGGGAACACTCGCGCTTGAGGGTGGTTCAGAATCCATTGAAGATATCATCAGCGGTACTCCCGGAAGAGCTCTGCTTTTCAGGAGATTCTGGTACATCAGATTCGTTGATCAGAAGGAACTCAGTCTTACAGGAATGACCCGGGATGGAGTCTTCCTTGTCGAGGACGGGAAGATAGTGCATCCCGTTGCGGATTTCAGGTGGAACTGGAAACCTCTGGAGCTGTTCTCACGGATCGAGAAGCTCGGTACTCCTCAGCGGAAAGGGCAGATCAGCGTTCCTCCGATGATTATAGGACCAACTGTGCTGTAATCAGAATGGAACAGCAAACAGAATATGCAGGAGGGTGGGACGGATGAGTTTATTCACGCTCTTTTCGAAGAACAATCAGCGAAGAATCAATACAATTCCTTTTCTTTGTTCGTTTTTACTTTTACTGACAGCATCGCAGGTTTTTCCGCGTGATGTGAGAGTCGGCTTTTACGAAAACTATCCGAAGGTATTTACATCTGACACTGGTATTCCTTCCGGAATATTCGTGGATATTCTTGATAAGATTGCCGATACCGAGGGGTGGACTCTTCAGTACGTTCACGGCAACTGGTCCGAATGTCTGCAGCGGCTTGAATCAGGTGAAATCGACCTCATGGTGGATGTGGCATACTCGGACGCAAGGGATGAGATATACGATTTCTGTGAAAACAACATCGTAAGCAACTGGGCGCAGGTCTATACGCGCGAAGGTATTCATGCAGAAATCCTCACCGATCTGGATTCTATGAGTATTGCTACTCTAAGGGGAGGAATACACCTTTCCCGTCTGGAGGGATTGCTGGAAGGTTTCGGGTTGAGTTGTGAGATAATACTGGCGGATGACTACGAGACAGTGTTCTCTCTTCTGGATCAGCAGGAGGTTGACGCAGGTGTTGTCAATCGTGTGTTTGGACATACAAATGCAGACAGATTCAATATAACCAGGAGTCCGGTTGTGTTTTCTCCCGCCTCTCTGCGGTATGCCGTCAGGGCGGGTAGTAATCCCGATCTGATTGCTGCTATAGACGAACATCTGATTGTAATGAAAGAGAATCACGGTTCAATTTACCATCAGTCCATTAGAAGATGGCTCGGAGAGACTTCCAGATTCAAACTGCCGCAATGGATCCCGATTGTTCTTGCCTCTGTCGGTATTATCATTCTTCTGCTGGTTTCAGTGAGTATTCTTCTGAGATATCAGGTGAAAAAGAGAACCGCAGATCTCAGAAATACCAATTCTGAATTAATAAGACAGATCGAGGAGACGATGAGGGCGCATCTTGAGCTGAAACACAGCGAGGAGATACGCATTCACCGGGAACGGCTAAGTGCTCTCGGTCAGATGGTCAGCGGTATTGCTCATGATTTCAACAACATGATCATGCCTATTCTGGGCTACTCCGATCTTCTGATTGAGAGCAGCATGGCAGGTGCTTTCGGGGAAAAGCAGCAGCGATTTGTTCAGATTATCCGCTCCTCAGCCGCCGATGCTCGAGATATCGTGCGGCGATTGCAGGAATTCATCAGAGCGGATACTCGTTCGCACATGGAGCACATAAATGTTGCAGAACTCATATCTGAAACTGTCAGTGTTATACGGCCTGCTCTGAATTCAAAACCGGAAAGTGTTTTAAAACCGATAGAGATCACTGAAGATGTCCCCGCTGATCTGGTCATCATTGCCAGCGGTAATCAGTTGAAAGAAGCTCTGATGAATCTCCTTCTCAACTCCGTAGATGCAATCCGGGAAGGGGGGAAGATAAAGATACATGCGTTTACCGACGAAGAGCGCTTTTTTCTGGAAGTCAGTGATTCCGGAACAGGGATGTCCAGGGAGACAGTGCAGCAATGCATAGAGCCTTTCTTCTCGACCAAGGGTTCCGATGGAACCGGAATGGGTCTGGCCATGGTTCACGGTATTGTAAAACGTCATAACGGGGAACTGAACATAGAGAGCTCTCCCGGAAGCGGAACCACGGTTACCATTCAATTCCCTCTGGATCAGGAGATAACAGGAGAGGGGACTGATCCTGAGATTTTATCACTTCCTGTTGAATCCATGAGTATTCTGGTTATCGATGATGATATCAGCTCGCTCAATCTCATATCCGAGTACCTCAAGCATGACGGGCACTCAGTTACATCATTCAGTGACCCTGTCGAAGGAATGTCCGCTTTTAACAGCTCTGATTTTGATATGATTATTACAGATATGGTCATGCCCCGGGCAACGGGTGAGGATGTGACTCTGCATGTCAAGAACATCAAGCCTGGAATTCCTGTCCTCATGGTTACCGGCTTTGCGCAGCTGATGTCCGGTAGAGATTCTTATCCGGATAATGTAGATTGCTTAATGGGCAAACCTTTCACTCTCGAAGAATTGAGGAAGGGCATAAGAAAAGCATACAGTTCTCTTAATGGGGTATGATTCTATTCAGAATCTACCAGATGAATCTGATTCCCCAGTAGGTCTCTCCGTCCAGTGAGCGGAACGGTTGCGTGTCACAGAAGTAGTGTGTCAGGTGCGCTTCAAACGTTCCTCCGGCTGCCTGGTGAGCGATGTAGAACTCACCTTTGTGTTTCGATGAACTTGCGCCGTCGTTGTGAAAGTAAAGATCCGTTCTGTACCTGAGACCTGAAAGAAATGAATGCCACGCGACCCCCTCGAAATCGAACATTCCATGCATCGACCAGTTGAAATCGTGCCCTTTCTGGAAAGTATCGCCACCGGGACGGTAAAATCCGATGGAGACCCATCCATCCGGCAGCCCTGCCGGTAGAAATGCAGGAGTGTCGCTGTACGGAGGGGCAGGTTCATCCAGAACAACACCGAGTTTTATGGTGTTCATGTACTCCGAAAGCGTATCCGCCATGTCTATGTTGTGAAAACACTCATGATCGGTATAGATCCTTAAAAGCAGAGGATCAAGCTGGTATCCGAACTGGGTCTTGATATTCCAGTGGCCTCCGTAGATGTTGAATTTCATCTCGGGGCTGTTCCAGCTTTCTCCCATATAAGTTTCCATCGCGAGCCCGAGATTCCAGGAGAAACGGCCGATCCTGAATAATGTGATATCGGCCTCTATGTTACCGTATATAAAGTGATCTATACTCTGGTTGAAGAAGCTGTAAGCTTCAAGCACACCTGTGGATTCCATTGGAAATTCCACAGGAGCTGAAAACAGCATTGCAGCCAGCAGAAAAGTACTCATGAAGACCTGCCTTCGGATTGAATGTAGTACTGCGGTATTCTGTAGAAGAACACCGCAGCTTTAGCAGGAATATAAATCTCAGTTGTCCTGAAGGTAGTCCATAAGATTTATCACTTCTGAGGGGTTATCTGCAAGACCCTTCTTCAGAGCGTCTGTCATCATCGTTTCGGGAAGCGAGCCCTCTGCGAAGAAAGTACTGTTCACCACTGTTCGCGGGACACCCTGTACATTGAATTTCATCGAGAGTTCGGCGAATTCATTAGCTTCAATCACCTCTGATCTTACCCTGGTGCTGTAGCGAGCCATCCTGGACGCGAGGACTGCAGCAGACGGGCAGTGCGGGCAGGTAGGCGTTACGAAAACCTGCATCAGAACATCTGTATCCAGATCTTCCAGGAATTGAATCGTGCCTTCTGTAAGCGGTTCCTCCGATCCTCCAGTATCGATAATTGTCGTCAGGAGGGAGCTGAATTCGTATCCTGAAGGAGCTCCGTAGAACTTCACCCTTGAATGGGTTCCGTCGGAGACGGTTATCGCCGGGACTCTGTCAATACCATCCTTTTCAGCCTCTTCCAGGTCTGTCTGCGGGTTCAGAAAGGAAACCTTCAGTTTTTCTGATAACCCGGCAAGTTCCCTCAGTATGGTTTCGGTATCCGTGCATGTGGGGCATTCCAGTTTCTGTGTGTATACCTTTATGTGTACATCACTCACAAGAGCGCCGAATATTTTAGTGACTTCCGCAGCGTCACTGTCCGATAGTATGGCCATTTCTATGTATCTCCTTTACTGCAGCAGATCGAATACCGCGGAAGCAGCTCTGGCGCCGTCGGATACCGCCGTGACTACCTGCCTCAGATCGTTATCAGTTACATCTCCGGCAGCGAGAACGTTATCTCTTGATGTGTGCACGATGTTATGTGTTCTGACTGTACCGTTATCGTTCAGCTCAACAAGATTCGCGAAGGGTTCTGTAGCCGGTTTGCGTCCGACATACATGAATATCCCGTTGAACTTCATTTCCTTTTCACCTTCAGGGGTGTTCAGAACAGCCCCCTCAACATTTTCATCCCCTTTTATCTCCTTCAGTGTGGTGTTCCATAGAACGGAGCAGTTCCCGCATGAAAGGAGTTTTTGAGTAAGGTATGGTTCCGCCCTGAGTTTATCTCTCCTGTGTACCAGTACAAGCTCTGAAACGAACTCGGAAAGATGGAGAGCCTCTTTGACAGCGCTGTCACCTCCGCCGACTACAAGTACGCGGGCGCCCCTGAAGAAAGGTGCGTCGCAGGTTGCGCAGTAACTTACGCCCCTGCCGTAGAATTTATCCTCACCGGGAACACTGAGTTTTGCCGGAGCAGCTCCTGTAGCGATAATCAGATTTTTTGTCATGTATGTGGAAGAATCAGCTTTTATCTTAATTCTGCCATTCACCGGTTCTGTCGAGAGTACCGAAGCCATCTCAAAGACAGCTCCCCAGCTTTCAGCCTGTTCTTTCATGGAGCTAACTAAATCGCCTCCGGTGATCGTCTTGATACCGGGATAATTTTCGATAACAGCGGTAAGAGCTGCCTGCCCTCCCGGTTGATAGCTTTCCAGAACGACATGATCGATATCGTATCTTGCGGCGTATAGAGCCGCAGCGAGGGCGGCAGGGCCGCCCCCGGCTATGACAAGATCAAGTTCACGGTTCACAGAGGAACTGGAACCCACAAGTCCGGTTTTAAGATCCATGCTATCTAGACCAGCTTTGATTCAGCAAGGTTCTCCAGTTGAGTCTGCAGTGCGTTCCTGTCCCGGAAACCAACCATTCTATCGATTTCTTCTCCGTTATGGAATACAATCATGGTAGGTACTCCGCGGATACCGAATTTCGAAGAGGCTTCGGGGCTTTCATCAACGTCCAGGTGATAGAATGAGACCTTTTCATCAAGATCATCCGCGACCTTTTCGAGTACGGGAGTGAGCATTTTGCAGGGTCCGCACCATGCAGCGCTGAAATCGATGAGTGATAATTTGTCAGTTACAGCAGCAGCTGCTGAAACATCATTGCTCTTAATATGCTTTACGGCCATGGCAATTTCCTTTCGGTTCTAGGAGCATGTCCTGCAATGAAATATCGTGGGCCAAGCGCCTGGTTTGAATTGTTACATTTTTCACAAGCATGATTGTTGCCAGAATCAAAGTATCCCGTAAAATAATGTATATCAATAAATAAGCGAGTTATTTAA
>JBDLJP010000049.1:0-10568 GCA_039714295.1 Candidatus Fermentibacterota bacterium | reverse complement strand
ATCTTTCACCGGGATTTACACAGAATGTTTCTGTATCGGGGAATTATGCCTATATAGCTGATGCTTCATCCGGTGTGAGAGTTGTTGATATCAGCAATCCTGCCAGCCCCGCCGAGGTGGGTTTCTGTGTTACACCGGATTACGCCAATGATGTTACTGTATCCGGAGACTATGTCTATGTAGCCGACTGGAGCGCAGGATTGCGTATTATTGATATCAGCACTCCTTCAAGTCCTTTTGAAGCCGGGTTTTATGATACAGATGGATCTTCCCGAGGTATTGCAGTATCAGGTGATTACGCATTTATGGCAGATTATGATTCGGGAATACGCGTTTACAATGTTGCTGATCCCGGGAGTATTGTCGAAACGGGCTATTACGTTTCACCGGGAGACGCTATGGAAGTTGCTGTATCGGGAAATTATGCCTATGTAGCCGATTGGTCATATCTGGGTGTTTATGATTGCACAGAAGCATTGCAACCAGTGGGTATAGGATCTGGAAGCATGTCTGAAATTTCGATCATCCTGCATCAGAGTTATCCGAACCCGTTCTATTCTACCACTGTTATCTCCTTCGGAATCGAAAGTGCCCGGTATGTCGAAGTGGGGGTTTATGATCTTCGAGGGAGACTCGTGAGCAATCTCGCCAGTCAGGTATTCGATCCGGGTAATCACAGCCTCCGTTGGAATGGCACGAATACATCCGGGGGAGTCGTTCCCTCAGGTGTATATTTCGCGAGAATGCAAACGGCTGACGGAATCGAAGAGCAGAAAATGCTATTGATCAGGTAAGGGCTATTTTCCTGACTCTGCAGTCCTTATAATGAAATGATTGAGATTTGTGAGATGATGATTAATCCTGTCGGCAACAGATTAGAATCACTAACGGAAAGGAATTCAGGATGCGCCAGAGTAAATTAAAATGGTTTTTTTCCGAAACCTCAGTTAAACTTATTCTGCTGTTTATTCTGCCTTCACTCCTTACAGCTCAGGTTCCGGATACTCTCTGGACACAAATGTGGGGAGGTGATCTGCCTGACAGGGGAAACTGTGTGCAGCAGCTGCCGGATGGCGGCTATATCACCGTAGGAACTACCATGAGTTATGTTGGAGCGCCCGGTGATGACACTAATCTCTGGCTATTGAGAACCGACGCTGCGGGAGATACCCTCTGGGGAAAGGTATTCGGTTCAATCGAGATTGATTATGGCAATTGTGTAGATCAGACCTCCGATGGTGGTTTCATAGTAGTAGGTGAAACCAAGTCATTCGGATCCGTTGATCTTGATATGTACGTTATTCGAACAGATTCACAGGGAGATTCAATCTGGTCGAATCATTATGGTGGCGATGGTTACGACAAGGCCCACTGGGTCTCAGAAACTTTCGATGGTAATTACATCATTTGCGGTTATGGGAATTCCTATGGTGCCGGTATGGAAGATGCTTACCTTATGAAGCTCGATTCCAATGGCACCATGCTATGGCTGAAGACGTTCGGCGGTCCTATGAGCGATGTGAGCTGGGAACTTCAGGAGACAGCTGATCACGGTTACATTATGGCTGGTTCATACTCGGGCAGCGATTCGGATCTCTGGCTTATAAAAACCGATATTGATGGTAACATAATCTGGGAAAATACTTATGGCGGGACTCAAAACGATTGGGGCAGATCGCTCGATCAGACCGCAGACGGCGGTTATATCATCCTGGGAAATGGTTTTTCAAATTCTGCAGGTCTTACAGACTTCCAGATTGTCAGAACCGATTCTCTGGGGCAGGAAATCTGGTCGGGAACATATGGCGGCCCCAATTTTGATACTGGTTTGTCAATTCGTGAAACCGATGATCAGGGGTTCATCCTTATAGGCTGGACCAGATCCTTCGGTGCAGGTGATCAGGATATCTGGCTTCTTCGCACCGATTCTGCAGGTGATACTCTCTGGACTCAGACTTACGGCGCAGCAAGTTATGAGTCGTGCAGGGTTATACAAATCACCGAAGATGGCGGTTATGTTTTTGTTGGTCACACGGCATCATACGGCGGTGCGGAAATGTACTGGCTGTTCAAGACAGAACCGGATACCTCGAGCACATCCATCTCCGGTGAGCCTCCTGTTTCTGCACTGCTCGCTGGAAACCACCCGAATCCCTTCAATCTCTGCACGGCTGTTTCTTTCAAGCTGGAAGAAGGGGGGCCTGTCCGTCTGACCATCTATGATACTTCCGGTAGGATGGTTCGATGTCTGTCTGATGATTTACTTCCTTCAGGTGAGCACAGCCTGATCTGGGATGGTTGCGATGATACGGGACATTTCCTGCCATCTGGGGTATATCTCTATGCTCTTGAAACCAGAACCGGGCTCCAGTCTCAGCGGATGATTCTGCTCGAGTAACACGCAATCAAGACTCATGCGGTTCGGACGATATCTTTGAAGTATATGATACCGGGAGGTTAAGGCTGGGCCGTTTGTAGATTCCGTGGATGATTATGGTCATAAGGGTGTTTCTTTCCCGCTGATAGATGTATGGGATCATAAGAAGTGCCGGCAGTGCAAGGATCATTATCCCAAGCCGGCAATAAGTATGGATAGATGTCTCAAGGTCGAAATGGAATCAGGCATATATCTGCTGGAATTCTTTACACCATAGCGGAACAGATATCTCAAATCGAAATCACACGGCCAGGTATGATTCTCAGTTGACAAGCATATCCGCGTTTACAACTGTGGCTCTTTCGCAGTAGAAGCATCTGTAGGTAACTGAATCTTTGTTCTCAAGCTGGAAGTGCCTCCTGGCTCCCAGTTTGTTGGTTGCGCAGTTGGGATTGGGGCAGGAGAGTATATCTCTGACTTCAGAGGGCAGAGTTATCTGCCTCTTTTCCACCACTTCGCCGTTTTTGATGATATTGATCGTCGCGTCGGGGGCTATCAGGGCGATCTTGTCCGTTTCTTCGTAAGAGAGTACGCGATTTTCAATCTTAAGAATATCTTTACCGCAGGGATGCTTCTCGGAGTTGAAGCCGATCCCGATAGTCATTATTCCCTCATTCTCCAGGCCCAGTATACGGACAACTTTAAGAGCAAGGGGAGTTGGAATATGATCGATCACGGTACCGTTCTCTATGGAATAAACCTTGTATGCCCTTGTCATCAGTTCAACCCTCCAGTCACCAGTCCCAGCAGTGCCTGTCTTGTTGGGATACCGTTATGTGCCTGGGTGAAGTATATCGCGTTTGGCATTGAATCAACCTCTTCTGCGATCTCATCCACCCTCGGCAGGGGATGCATTACGCGTACATCTTTTCCCAGCATATTTATTGTGTTCTGCGTGATCCTGTATACACCCGCTACTTTTGCATATTCCTGCGGGTCACCGAATCGCTCTTTCTGAATTCTTGTAACGTACAGGATGTCAAGATTACATTCTCCCGCTTCTTCAAGATCCGAAATAATCCTGTAGCTGATATCAGCGTCATCAAGCTCCTTCAGTATATGTCCCGGCATCTGAAGCGAAGGTGGTGAGATGAATGTCAGTTCGTTGTTAAACATTGCGAGAGCATCGGTAAGTGAGTGAACGGTTCTTCCGTATTTGAGATCCCCCATCATGCCGATTTTCAGGTTATCAAGGCGGCCAATACTCTCTTTTATGGTGAACAGGTCAAGAAAAGTCTGGGTGGGATGCTGATTCGCTCCATCACCTGCGTTAATAACGGGTGTCCCTGAGAGCTCGGAAGCCATTCGAGCCGCTCCCTCGACTGGATGGCGAATCACCATGACATCGCAGTAACCGGAGACGGTTCTTATCGAATCAGCGAATGATTCCCCTTTGCTCTGTGAGGAAGCTTTGGGATTCGCGATACCGAAAACGGAACCTCCGCTTTTAAAAACAGCGGATTCAAAAGAAAGACGGGTTCTTGTGGAAGGTTCGAAAAAAAGTGTCGCGACAGTTTTTCCGTTAAGAAAACCGGATAACTCACCTCGTTTTACAAGCTCTGTTGTGTCAACTACTTTTGTCAGATCATCCTGCGACATATCTCTGATGGATACAATGCTTCTATTCGTGAACGATACCACTCATACACCTTCTTTCAGATTACTGAACTCGCTGAATGGAAGACTGTTTCAATACTCACACACAGGTATATATACACTAAATATTCCATGCTTGAAAAGGAGATACAATGTCAGAGCTTACCGATAGATTCCTCAGGTACGTCCGGGTGAATACAACTTCCGATTCGTCCTCTTCGACATCACCTTCCTCCGCAAGACAGGTTGAGTTCCTGCGCATGCTTGAGATTGAGCTTATCGAACTTGGAATGGAAGAGATTGAACTCGATGAAAAGGGTACTCTTTACGCATCACTTCCCGGTGACGGGCACGGTAATACAGTCATAGGTCTTCTTGCTCATGTGGACACCTCACCGGAAGCACCCGGAGAGAACGTAAATCCTATTCTGCATCGCAACTGGGACGGCAAGCCGATTGAGCTTTGCGAAGGAGTGGTTATCAACCCGTCAGAAACTGATGATATGCTGAGATATATCGGTGATACGATTGTTACCTCTGACGGTACAACCCTTCTCGGGGCGGATGACAAAGCCGGTGTTGCCATCATTATGGAGATTCTTGACACTCTTATCGGTAACACCGAGATACCCGTACCGCCTCTCCGGATAGCCTTCACGACGGATGAAGAGGTAGGTAGGGGAATGGATAATTTCGACCCTGCAAGATTCGGTGCTGATTTTGCCTATACAGTCGACGGCGGTTCAGTAGGAAAAGTTGATACACAGACTTTTAATGCATGGTCGGCAGACTGGAAAGTCAGGGGCAGAGAAGTTCATCCCGGAAGCGCAGAAGGAATAATGGTAAATGCTACCAGGATACTGACCGAAATCGCAACATCCATACCCTCTGAGGAAATGCCGGAGAACAGTTCAGGAGATGAAGGATATTACTACCCGCTCTCCATTTCCTCGGTCACCTCTGAAGGAAATCTGAAAATGATATTGCGCGATTTTACCTCTGAAGGAATGGAATCCAGGATTGAAACGATGAGGAGCCTTGAGAAGTGGATCAAGGTCAAGTATCCCGGAGCGGAAATATCCCTTGATATGTCGGAACAGTACATGAATCCCGGCGAAATCCTGGCGCAGGACAGAAGGGCTGTAGAATATGCCTTAAATGCAACCGGAATAGTCGGGCTTGAACCGCAGGAAAGTTCTATCAGAGGCGGTACCGATGGATCCAGGCTCTCATTTATGGGGGTTCCTACCGTAAATTTGCCCACTGGCGGAGAGCTCTTCCACTCCAGAAACGAGTGGATAGCTGAGAAAGGGCTTGAGCTGTCATTCGGTATTGTCCTTGAAACGCTCAGGATATGGGGTTCGCAGTGAAGGTATCCGTCAGTAGAAATACAATATTGCACAACCCTTTGATGTCAATGTACCCGATGGACTTATGGATTACATAGTGATCAGAATCCTAAACATCGATCAGGCAGGCTGAAGAGGGGTGTTTGCCCCACTGGTTCCTGTTCACTATTTTGTGTTATGTATTGGCAACCTTATGCTATTTGAGGAGGCTTTTCTTGAGACAGACAGCATTAGCGGCTCTGATTCTGACGATGTTTGCTGCAAGTGTTTATGCTCAACCTGACGAGGAAATATCTTCTCCGCCTGATTCTCTTCAGAACACCGAATCCGATTCACTTCCTCCGGAAGAGATTGAAGTTCCGATTGAGGTTGTTTCTCCCACTGTCGTACCGGATGCCCCATCAGATGTACTTCAGGTGTTTTTTCAATCTCTCAGAACCGGCGATACATTCATGATCTCACAGCTTATTTCCAGCGATGGACTGGATGAGATTGAGATAATGCTGGAAATACTGCAGGAAAATCTTGATGATGCCACAATGTCCAGATTATCAGCAGCAGGATATACGGCAACTGCCTCTGAGATAGATGACTGGTCATCAATGGATTATCTGACCAGTACAATTATACTTCCGGTAATGAAAGCCCGTTACTCGATTTATGAAATGCATATCGGTGATTATTCAGATAGTGGCAATGAACTTACTATTCCGCTTGTATTCAGTACCTCATCGGGACTGGAGCTGCAGTTCGAGGCTATCCTGAAAAAAGAGAATAATCAGTGGAAAGTAACGAGTTTCATGGGGCTGAACAGCTTCCCCTGATCTGATCCGAATCCTGACAGCCACGGGCAAGTTCCAGCCATCGGTCTTCCGCCTTCGCATTCCCCATAATACTGCCGATGATTATTTTGCCGGGGAATCTTTTTAGTGTGCATATACCCCGGTATCATTCGTCCGGCATCGAATGCACTGTTTATCATATCCGGGTTAGCTGCAGGAGGTCCGTAGGCAAGCATCTGTTCAACTATGAGCCGGTGGGGGGGTTAATTGAAATAACCATATTCTATTATGATATCGAAAATCCGGTGCTTTTTGAGAATTGTTTGAAACCCTGAGAAGGAATTATGAGAACTGCCAGCGTTCTGATACTGGATTATTCAGTTGATCGTTCGGAATCGTTTCTGTTCAGAAAATGCTTTCCGGAAAACTGCATCTCCACGCCTGCGTATATTCATTTCGGAGACAAGTTTCCCGATCCGCATGATTACTCCCATGTTATGCATACAGGATCCAGTTTATCCATTTGCGAAGAAGCCTTCTTCCTTGATGAAGCGGAAGAAATTGTAAGAGAATGTGTATCCTGCAACATCCCTCAGATGGGTGTCTGTTACGGTCATCAGCTCATCTGCAGGTCTCTGCTGGGTCCATCAGCCATCGGCAGGTGCCCGAATGGTCTCGAGGCCGGGTGGATAGATGTGGAGATGACAGGTACAGGACTTGAAATACCGGGAGCAGAGCCCGTTTCCAGGGTTCTGCAGTCGCATTTTGACAGGGTCACTGCAATCCCCGATACTGCTCGGGTAATAGCCAGGAACGCTCATACCGAGATCCAGGGATTCATTGACAGAGAGAAAAACCTCCTCAGTCTGCAGTTCCATCCGGAATTCTCGCGCGCCACCGGCAACGAGCTTTTTTCAAAGGAAGCCAGACTCCTGGAGGATAATGGGATCGACCTTGAATCAGTACTTGATGACGGGCCGTCAATCGATGCGGGAAAAGTATTCTTTGAGTACTTTTTCAATACATTCAGGGGGCATTCAGGCTCTGGATATGAAAGAAATGAAAGGTCAGATAGATGAGAGTATTGAAGAACATAGAACCTGAAGAGGTCTGGTACTGGTTTGAGGAGATTTCAAGAATTCCCAGGCCCTCGGGTGAAGAGGAGAGAATTGCGGATTTTCTGGTTGAGTTCGCCCAGAAGAGAGGCCTGGAATACAGCAGGGATGATGTCAACAATGTTCTTATCCGCACTGCGGGGTCAGGAATAGCGTCCGATAACCCCGGACTCGTCCTCCAGGCCCATGTTGACATAGTTCCCGAAAAGACGGATGAAAGCACCCATGATCATTCAAAGGATCCCATAATCCCTGTCATCGAAGGTGACTGGGTCGTTTCACCCGACACCACACTGGGCGCGGATAACGGAATCGGCGTTGCGCTTATGCTCGCAGTACTCGATTCCCGAAATGCCCATCCTCCTCTGGAGTGTCTTTTTACAACGGATGAGGAAAGGGGACTTACGGGAGCCGATAATCTCAACCCTGAGTGGATAAACTTCAAACGATTGATTAATCTCGATTCAGAGGACGAGGGAGTTTTCACGATAGGGTGTGCAGGGGGGATGGATATTCATCTCAGCATGTCCCTTGAACGATCAGAAACGGTTGACTGTTTCAGCCTTGATATCTCCGGGCTGAAAGGCGGACATTCGGGGATAGAGATAGACAAGAACCGCGGAAACGCGATCCGTATTCTCGGAAGAGTTCTCAGAAAATTATGTATGGATCACGAAATTCGTATTGCGGGAATCTCAGGGGGAACAAAAAGAAACGCCATCCCCCGCAATGCCTCTGCAGTGATTCACTTTCCACACGATGACTCCGGACGTGCAGAGGAATACCTGAGCCGTGTATCGGAGGAGATCGCGCTTGAATACAGCGGAATTGAAGATGGAATATCAATCCGTATGGAAACCGGGACTCTCAGGGCTGGTGTTCTGGATTACGAAACCGGTCTTCGGATCACTGATCTGCTTCTCTCGCTCCCCCATGGTGTAGAGAAGGGAAGCGGTATCATTGAAGGATTGGTAGAGACTTCGGTAAACCTGGCTATCGCATCCATGAGTGATGATGAATTCAATGTTGAACTTACGGTTAGAAGCCCGCTCGCAAGCGCAAAGCAGGCTCTGGGCGAGCGAATAGCTGCTGTTGCCAGGCTTGCAGGATGCGTATTCAGCACAGGCGGTTCGTATCCGGGGTGGATACCTGATTCGAATTCCATATTACTTAAGAAGCTGATCGCTATCTACACGGAAGTGTCAGGGCAGAAGCCTGAAGTTGAATCCATCCATGCAGGTCTTGAATGCGGCATAATCGGTGAGCGGATAGGCAATATGGACATGATATCGATGGGCCCTGATATCAGGGATGTCCATATACCGGGAGAGAGAGCCAGTATCTCTTCACTTCAGCGTTTCTGGAAGTTCTTTCTGTACGCACTTGAAACTCTGGATTAGGGAGTCGGGGATGCAGAGGAATATGGATTTCGAGAGAAGGCTTACTGAGGCGTTCCGGCAGGTATCAGACGAGATGCTCGAAGTCCGGGATACGCAGCACGAGTGGATACCCCTGACCGACTCAGAGATCGAACTTCTTGAAACAAACGGAAACTCATCCGGAAACTGGTCCGGAGTCAGAGTTTTCAGAAATGCGGAACTTGAATCCGTTCGGAACACTGTTTTCAGAGGTGATGTCCGGATTGCCATGACTCCTCTGGTAATTGAAGGTAACAGATTTGATCCTGTTCTCAGTAACTGCTGCCTTGAAAATGCGACAATTCTTCCCGGATGCAGGATCGAATCCGCAAACCTGATCTCCAATCTTCATATAGGAGAGGGAACAGTCATAGAGAACTGCGGCAGGATCATTTGCGAGCAGGGTTCCATGTGTGGCTGCGGAACAGGGCTTGAACTCGGCGTCGAAACGGGTGAGAGGAATGTACCTTCTTCACCCTGCATTGATACGGACCTTGCAGCGGTGCTTTCGGGAGGTTCTGACCGGCGTGAGAATCTTACTTTGTATCGTACATTTCTAGATGGATTTTTATCGCAGCTGAGATCGAAAAAGAGCGGGATCATAGGGAAATCCTGCAGAATCCAGGATACGCCAGTTGTGAAAAACTGTTTTATCGGCTCCGGTGTGCAAATACTGAACGCCTGCGCGGTAAGGGACAGTACAATCCTCGGTGGAACACTTAATCCGGTTTCAGTACTGGACGGAGCACTTGTAAGGGGTTCAATCCTGAAATGGGGCTCCAGAGTTGATTCGATGGCTATTGTCGAGGAATCCGTAGTCGGGGAAGCTTCAGTGGTCGAGAAGCACGGTAAGCTTACATCATCCTTCCTCGGACCGAACTCGGTACTGGCGGAAGGTGAGATCACAGCATCACTTGCCGGTCCTTTTACATCGTCTCATCATCAGTCTCTACTGATAGCCGCCAGATGGCCCGAAGGAAGGGGCAACATCGGTTACGGAGCCAATGTTGGAAGCAACCATACATCAAGACTTCCCGACCAGGAGATAAGACCCGGAGAGGGCATGTTCTTCGGTCTGTCATGTTCCGTGAAATTCCCGGCTGATTATTCACTGGCTCCATACAGCATCATAGCAACCGGTATAACGGCATTGCCCCAGAGGGTCGAATTCCCTTTTTCTCTTATCTGCGAGCCCTTCAGTTCAATTGATGGAATACCACCGGCGTTCAATCAGATTATTCCGGGTTGGGTGCTGTCCGATAATCTCTTCGCGGTAAACAGGAACGATGAGAAGTACAGTTCCAGAAACCGCGCCGTGCACTGGAAGCCCGATGGAAAGATCATCCGGGAAGAGATTGTAGAAATGATGATGAGTGCATTGGAGAGGCTTGATGTACTATCGGTGAAGGAGATATACACTGAATCGGATATCTCCGGTCTTGGTAAGAATTATCTCACCGAAGCACACCGGCGCCGGGCTATTGAGACGTACAGGTTTCATATAAGGTTTTTCTTCCTGGGATGTCTTTCGAGTAACCCGGAGCAGCTGTCGGACTTTCAGAGAAATTATCTGGAAAGGGAATTTCCGGGCGTATCAGGTGAAGAACTTCGTAGAATCGTCTCCGATATGCAGGATGTTATTGCAGAGAGTATCCGCATCAGCAGGGAGAAGGACTATAAAAGAGGCTGCAGAACATTCGGTGATTACGCGGACGTAAGGTAACTGATATAAGCTACAGCTTCACAAACCTCACCGTAGCTGACAACTCTTCAGCAACTCCACGGATGATATAAGTTCCGGTTGGAGCTTCATGCCCGGACGAATCACGACCATCCCAGATGAAGGTATTTCCATTCCGTTCGGAAACTAT
>JBDLJP010000048.1:0-10806 GCA_039714295.1 Candidatus Fermentibacterota bacterium | reverse complement strand
TTGAACCATTCCAGAGTATTTTCGAATCCGCTGAGCAGCACCGCAGAACCATTTATGGCTTTCAGTTCAAGCAGTTTTCTGTTCCTGGCATATTTACCTCTGCTAGCCATAAGTCCTTCCAGGGGCAGGCTTACAGGCTTACCTTTTACCAGGAACATAAGAAGAATGCCCAGCTGCATATGAAAAGGAGCCATTTTCCCAAGATCAAAATAAACGAATCTCTGATCCGTCAGAACACACCGCGAATAAACTGGAAATTTTACCTTTTTCCCCTGCAGAGAAGATCTTTTTACATCAACAAGTATATTTTCTCCGGGATTCAGTTCGAGCCTACTTCCCATTTCATCTCCTCCTGTTGCAGGATCGCTGCACTGCTCACATCACGCTGTCGGGAGAACGATATATATCACACACAGATTCCGTCAATGTTGAGGCAATCCGGATTCCTTACGAAACTACTCCCCTTTTGCGTGAAATTGATTATTGTACTATTTAATGGTTCCGGAACCTGAGAGGTATAAGTGGAAACAACATCTGATACTGTTGCCGACCTCAAGAAAAGGAATGCTCAGTTGAATCGCCAGCTGAAATCCCTTGAGCTTGTATTTCGGAACTCGGTAGATATCCTTGTGGTCATAGATAAGAAAACAGGCAAAATACAAAGGATCAGCGATACGGCTGAAACTGTTCTTGGTTACAAACGCTCGAATCTCACCGGCAATAAACTGAGTAAAATCCTTCCTGACGGGAAAGTCCCGGATCACCTGCACCTCGAAGACGGCATGGAAGATGTTGTTAATGAAGGTGTATATCTTGATCAGGAGCTGAAGTGCAGTGACGGTTCCATCAAAGCAATGGATATGACCATCACCCCGGTCAGCGGCAAAAATCAAAACCTCATCCTTCTGACCCTCAGAGACACTTCCCGCAGAAAACGCCTCCAGGATGATATGATCAAGAAAAACAGCGCACTGGACAACGCTCTCAGTGCCATGATAATCACAAACAGCTCCTGGAAGATAGATTACGCAAATGTGGAAGCTCTGAATTACTGGAGGTACAGCAGAACGGATATGCTGAATCTGGATATCGCGGATCTTCTTCCTTACATGGGTGATTTCGACAGTCTTACAGAATGTATCAAAGATAGAGGCCAATGGGATGATGTTATTGAGTGCCAGCGCAGAGACAGCACAACTTTCATGGCACATGCCACAGCAATAACCGCGGATACTGATGAGGATAACCCTTACTACATCCTCTCATTTCTTGATATCACCAGGCGCGTCCGCCTGGAGAAAAGACTTACGGAGCTTTCACTTCGCGACAGCCTTACGGATCTGTACAATCGACGGGGGTTCATGACCCTCGGGAAACAGATGCTTGATTGTTCCCTTCGGAAGCAGCCGGAGATCGGTCTTCTTTATATAGACATCGATTACCTTAAGCTGATAAACGATGAACTCGGTCATTCTGAAGGTGACAAGGCTCTTATAACCACCGCAAGAGTTTTGAAGGGCTGTTTCAGGGAATCGGACATTATAGCCAGACTTGGTGATGATGAGTTCGCTGTACTGTTCCTTGATACGCAGGGTCTTACGGTAAAATCCATACGAACCAGAATAGACAAGCGTCTCAAACAGACCATTGAAACTAAACCTCTCCCCTTCAGGCTTTCACTCAGTATCGGGTACTATTCCACCGTACTGTGTTATCAGACTCAGATCGGTATGCTTCTCAGCAACGCTGATAAGCTCATGAACAAAGAAAAGGATAAAAACAGGAAATCTCTCAGTGAGGATGACATAGTTATCAGGAAAGATAAGAAGATCTGATCTCCTTATCTGACCCCGAACTCGATGAAAGTGATCTTCGCACTGATACTATCAAAAACTTGAAAGAACAGTCGATTGAAGGGAACTTGACAGCAGCATGAAATTGGAATACGATTCCGTATTCGAGTATTGGGATATACTGTCAGGATTGTTCTCTGATCACTAAGCAGGGAACGGTCAGAAACAGACATTCAACAACTTTGAGATGAAATCAAACGGGCGTTGAATTAAGCGCCTGAAAAGACTGGGATCAATTCCCGGAAGGAGACTCTAAATGGGAAAAGTCGCTTTCATTTGTAACGGATGCGAAAATGAAAACATATACCCTGCATTCGTGCTGGCTTCTGCGGCTGTTGCATCCGGTGACGATGTGACAATATTCTTTACTCCACCGGCGGTTCCTGCCTTAAAACCGGGTTATCTTGAGAGCATGACCGGAAAAGGTATGCCTGATATGTGTGATCTTCTCGAGGGAGTCATGGCTCTCGGCGGCCGTATGATGCTGTGTGAACTGGGTCTGGAAGCTTTTGAAGTAACTGCTGAGGACCTGCGGGACGATATCGATATAGGTGGAGCGACCAGCTTCATGGCCAGTATTCAAGACGCGAAAACAACATTCTCATTCTAACTCGGAAGGACTGATCAAATGGCTTCAATAGTACTCGATGCACTAGGACTGAAATGCCCCCAGCCGATTCTGCAGATAGCCATAAAGGCCAAAGAGCTGCAGCCTGGCGATATGCTGGAAATTCTTGCTGATTGCCCCTCTTTCCCAGTCGATATAAAGGCATGGTGTGAACGAACCGGAAGAACCCTTCTGTTCTGCGCTACTGAAGGAGACGGCAAGCATAAAGCACAGGTTCAGTTCTAGCAGCAGATAGTAACGATAATGGAAGAATTCGAGCCCCGTATAATTGGCTTTCTCTGTAACTGGTGTTCATATGCCGGAGCAGATCTTGCCGGTACAAGCAGGCTGAAAATGCCCCCGAATCTGGTTCCGATTAAAGTTATGTGTTCAAGCAGAGTAGACCCTGAAATGGTAACAGACGCATTCCTAAGAGGTGCGGACGGCGTATTGATTGCCGGATGCCACCCGGGTGACTGTCACTATGACAAGGGAAACTACTATGCAAGGCGAAGATTCGCGGTACTGAAGAAAGTTGTCGAAAGTCTGGGTCTGGAAGCGGACAGGCTCCGCCTCTCCTGGATTTCCGCCTCGGAAGGAGCCCGATTTCAGCAGGTCGTGGAGGAGTTCACCGATAAGATAAGAAAGATGGGTCCTAATCCCACCTCGAAGGAAACCCTTCTGTAGTGGCTGATGTCCTTGTTATAGGGGCCGGTGTCGCTGGAATGAAGGCATCTCTACTGCTCGCCTCGGCCGGAAGGCATGTCCATCTGGTCGAGAGCTCCTCTGTGATAGGAGGCCGGCTCATCCGCTGTGAGGATATATTCCCCGCGATGGAATGCGCCACCTGCATGGTCTCACCCATGCAGCAGGATGTTCTCAGGAACGATCTCATTGATCTTATCACACTTGGGGAAATACTCTCAATTGAAGGATCAACAGGAAATTTCAAAGTACGGATACGTAAGCATGCATCATGTGTAGACCCCGTGGCATGCATTGGCTGCGCCGAATGCTGGAATGCCTGCCCGGTTGAGATCAGCAATGATTTCGAAGAAAACCTTTCGAAAAGAAAGGCAATCTCGGTTCCCTGTGCCGGTGCCCTTCCGAATGTCCCATGGATAGACAGAGAGCACTGCCTCAGATGGAACGGTGATGAGACCTGCACCCTCTGCTCCGACGCATGTGTTTTTGCTGCTGTAAACTATTCAGAAAAGGATTCTGACATTGAAATCATTGTTTCTGATATAATACTGGCAACCGGCTATCAGCCTTCTTCCGGAGATCTATCAGAAAAATTCCAGTGGGGGATTTCCCCGGGAATCTTTACAGCATCCGAGTTTGAGCGGTACTACTCTTCAAACGGTCCCACATCCGGAGAATTGTTAACCAAAGACGGGCACAAACCTTCATCCGCGGCGATAATTGTTCATCCCAACGGCACAGACAATAGCTCAAGGATAAACACAATGTACTCTTTGAAGTTCCTTCATTACCTTAAGGAGAAGCTCCCGGATATTCGACCTTTTGTTTTTCTTGATGCTTCGTATTCACCAGTTACAATTGAGGACAGGAACCATCAGAAATGGCAGACTGCTGAAGCTGATGTAATTCTCTGTACTCAGTTACCTGAGGTACAAGCAGTCGGTGACTCTAAAACCCTCAGTATTTCATGCACCACACCTGAAGGAAGCTTTCAGACGGAAGCTGAACTCCTCGTGCTGGGAACATCAATGTTTCCATCCGAGGGAACTTCTAAGTTCATTAAGCTGCTCACCCTTGAGTGCAATGATGAAGGATTCATTAAAAGACCCCAGCCAGCGCTTTCATCAGTAACAACCAGTGTTCCTGGCGTATTCACTGCGGGATGCGCAGGCGGTCCGATGGATATAGCCTCTTCTGTTACAGAAGCCGCTGCCGCAGTCGGCAGGGTGCTGGCCGATGCGAACAGGGAGGGGAAATGAGAACAGGCGTTTTCGTCTGCGGCTGCGGTCCCAATATCGCTGATAAGATTGATATCGAAAAAATAGCTGATGACGTCTCCGATATCGAGAGTGTAGTCCTCTCGGAGACTCACGGTCTGCTCTGTTCCCCTGACGGGAAGAAATACCTTGAAAACAGAATAAAGGAAAACGATCTGGAACGGGTTGTCATTGCAGCATGTTCTCCCCGGGAACACGAAGTAACCTTCATGAAGGTATGTGAATCTGCCGGACTCAACCCCTTCATGATGCAGATGGCGAATATCCGTGAACAGGTTGCATGGGTAACACCGGACGGAGAATCCGCAACGCGTAAGGCTCTCAAACTTGTACGCGGCGCCATAAACAGAACCACCCGCCATATACCCCTGGAGAAGACGAGCATCGTCTGTAATCCCGAAGTTGCAGTATTAGGAGGCGGAGTCGCCGGCATGTCCGCCGCTCTTCTTCTAGCGGATGCTGACAGAAGGATTACTATCATTGAGAGAGACTCTTCACTGGGTGGCAATCCCGAGAATGAAGAACTTGCCTTGCGCCTGTCAGAAGCAGTAAAGGAACGCACAGAGATCACTGTCATAACCGGACTTGAACCGGAGGAGATCGTTGGTTTCTTCGGAAATTTCATCATTAAGCTTGGTGAAGATGCTGATGACCTGCATGCAGGATCGATAATTCTCGCTACCGGGTGCTCGGTGGATTCAGACGGCAGAGCAATCCCTGCTGACGGGTTTACGAAAATGGCGGAAATGCTGAGAATCTCCACCGACCGGGACGGTTTTCCGAACCGTGAGCATGGTTCACTCGCACCTGTTTCAACTCCCATCGACGGTATATATGTTGCCGGATGTGCGGGAGGACTCTGCACCTTGAACGATACGGTATCCCGATCTGAAGCGGTTGCCGGTACTATCCTTTCCTCCCTGATACCGGGCAGGGAAGTAGAAACAGAACCAAGAACATCCGTTATTTCTGAAACACTCTGCCGCGGATGCAGGACCTGTCTGGAAGTCTGCGGATACGGAGCGATCTCCTTCAATGAGGAGACACTGGTCTGCATTGTTAACAGCATTCTTTGCAAAGGATGCGGCAACTGCGCGGCGGCATGTCCCTCCGGAGCCATCAAAGCCCAGCATTTCACGCCGGATCAGATCCGCTATCAGATGGCGGGCCTTCTCAGATGAAGACAATACTTACGGATTTTTTAAGGAAAGCACTGACCAGCGGCAGCGTCACTTCAGTCATGGTTCCATCACGAGGACCTGAGAGTTCTTTCCCATGGACTCTTGTGACTGATGTTTCCGCCCTTAGCCAGGCTGAACCTGTTCCCCCTGTCATGTCCATCCAGGGAGCGAAAGCACTGGCTTCCTTCACTCAATCAGAAACGGAGGGAAAGCTGCTGGCTGTTATGCGTCCATGTGAGGCAAGAGCTGCCGTGGAGCTTTCAAAACTTAAGCAGGTCAGTCTCCAGAATATCATCTTTCTCACAATGGACTGCCCGGGAGCCGTCCCACTTATGGAGTACCGCAGAGATAATGATATGGAAACGGATATCACCACTCCTGATACCCTTCGTCCTTTATGCAGGCAGTGTACAGAATTCACCTCAACCGGAGATCTTTGTCTTGCCATGCATGGAGGTCTTAATTCAGTGCTTCCCCTGACACCCGAAGGCCAGATACTCCTGGACTCTCTTGGAATTAAACCAGAATCGGATACATCAGCCTGGAAGGAATGGACCGCCAGCCTCAGGTCGGAGAGAGAAGCAATCAGCGTCGAAAGTACTAAGAGTCTGAAGGATGCCTACAGCGGCCTGGAGGGTCTTATCGAAGTTTTCAGCGGGTGTATCTCCTGCCGCAGCTGCAGAACAGTATGCCCGATCTGTTACTGCAGACTCTGTTTTATAGATATGAAAGACAGGCGTTCCCCTGCTTCCGAATACCTTGAACGCTCCCGCAGCAGCGGATCGGCAAGGCTCATGCCCGACACTCTTCTCTTTCATATCGGCAGAATGGCGCATATGAGCCTTTCCTGCGTATCATGCGGAATGTGCGAGGATGCCTGTCCGTCGGACATCCCTGTAGGCAGGCTCGTAAGTATGGTCTCCGCCGGCACCACAGCTGTATTTGATTACAGAGCCGGAAGTGATCCTGAAGATCCACTGCCCCTGAATACTTTCCGCATGGAGGAGCTTCATGAATACGAAGACTAGAGTACTGGTTTCCGCTTCATCCCACCAGGATACTCTGAAGGACGCGCTCGCTGCTCTTATTGAAAAGGGCGATATAGATGCAGTCTTCGCTCTCGGTGAAACCAAACAGAAAGGTAGATACTGCTATTCCCTCATTACCGATCCTTCACTTGTCCGCAAAACTCTGCCTTTCCATCCTGTCATGCCTGTTCAGGGAGCCCGCGCACTTTCTGACATGACTATTACTCGATCTTTTGACCGGCCTGTTGCCGCGCTTTTAAGACCGTGTGAGATCCGGGCTTTCGTTGAGAATGTAAAGCAGTCTCAGGGAAGCCTCGAGAATATCTTCATCATCAGCTGCACATGCCCGGGGGTGATACCCGCATCGGAATTGCACAGGGAAGACCGGAGTGATGTTCTCGCAAACCGTACTGAAAACATCAGGAAAGCATGCAGAGTCTGTACCGAATTCATTCCCGGACAACAGGCGGACATGACAGTTCTTATTGCCTCGGATGAACCGAACGACAGCACCGTCATATATCTGAACACGGAGCGGTCTGTCGAAATCGCCTCGAAACTCGAATCCCCCTCGCTGAAGACTGCCCCGCCCCTCCCTGAACTCACATCAGGTATTCTTGAATCGAGAAGTAAGTCTCTGAAGGATATGATAAGAGAAATTCCCGCACCTGAAGATGGATTGCAATCACTGGTGTCACTTTTCTCCGCCTGCATAGGATGCCGCGGATGCAGAGAAGCTTGCCCTTTGTGCAGCTGCATTCTCTGTGACTATGAAACTGCACGTACCCAGCATTCACCCGAACTGATCCGGACTGAATCGAAACGGAAAGGATCTGTGAGGGTACCTTCAGGGACCATCCAGTTCCAGCTTGGCAGACTTATGCATATTTCGCCCGTATGTACAGCATGCGGTCAGTGCAGCGATGTGTGCCCTGCAGATATTCCTGTAGCCGACATTTTTATCAGGGCGGCGTACCTGGTTCAGCAATCGCTTGACTACACACCCGGAAGAGATACCGATGATACGCCACCCATGGCAACTTATATCGAGAAGGAACTACTGGACATAACCGACTGATCTATCCTGCCGACCTGTTCCGATCCACCTTCTGCACTCTATCAGTCCGGGACTTCTACAAGACAGTTGTAAGGTGCCGCATGATAATCGCCGAGAAGCTCTTCAGGATCTCCCTCAGTTTCAAGCGAATCTCTCCACTGGAAGTATGACAGGTTTCCCGTGCTTGCATCAATAACCCGGAAAATACGCATTACGTCCGGGACTGACCCTATGTAGCTGTCTGATTCTTCGATCTCAAGAAAAACCCTTTCACCAACGAGACGGGAAAGGAAATAATCCAGAAGTGGATCGGTAGACCAGAAGGACCTTGCATCCCCGTTCTCATCGAGCAATACAGGATGAACATCGTATTGACCAACAATAAAACCAAGAAGAATACCTGGAGCAGTTGTAGAATCGTAGACTACATTTGGAGATACTTCAAAGTCATCAGCGACAACACCCGATAGAAGAGCGATAATGAATATCAGACTCATATTAAGCCTCCCACCTGTTTTGAGATAAACTGTACGAGTACAATATTATTCCGGATGTCGGACTTTGCAAAATGATAATCCGGTTCAGCTGCCTCCAGAGCCTCCCTGCAGACTGGCATCACCCACATAAACCAATCGTACCGTACCATCGGGAAACTCAAGCCTCAGGGCTCCATTCTGCGCGATCCCCAGAACTTTCCCGCTGATAATCCGGTTGACGGTTTTTATGTCAATCTGCTTCCCCCTGAGTACTGAATGTCTGTCCCACTCATCGATGATGAATTCAAGGTTTCCCTCGATCAACCATCTATTGTACAGTCTTTCGAATTCCTCAAGGAGAAATGCAGCAAGCTTCACTCTTGAAAATTCGATACCGGTCTCAATCAGCAGGGAAGTTGCGATATCCCGGATAGAATTATCTGGCGGTTTCATATTGACATTGATTCCTGTGCCCACAACAACATGATTCACTCTGTCTATCTCAGCCTTCATCTCGCAAAGAGTACCGCTTATCTTTTTACCCCGGCAGTAAATGTCATTCGGCCACTTTATTCCGAAAGGCAGCTCTGAGACCATACGCTCAAGAGCTCTGACAGATGCTATAACGGAAAGAACAGGTATCTGAGTTGCATCAGCCGGAGTAACCAGGGGGCGAAGAATGAGTGAAAGATAGAGATTGACTCCTGAGGGTGAAATCCACTGTCTTCCCATTCTGCCCCTGCCGTCAGTCTGCTGATCTGCCGTGACAACGGTACCGTGAGCCGCGCCCCTTGAAGCAAATATCAGGGCGAGGCTGTTTGTTGAATCGATAGAATCCATATATACGATCTCGCTGCCGAAGCACTCGGTCTCCAGATACCGGTGGATTTCTCCACTTACGGGCAGGTCTATTCCCTCCGAAAGCCGGTATCCGCGGTTCGGGACAGCATCGATAATGTAACCCATTTCCCGCAGTTTCCCGATGTTTTTCCATACAGCTGAACGGGTAACACCAAGCTCTGAGGATATATCCTCACCTGAGATATAATCCCTGCTGTTCCTCAGTATTTTCAGAATCCCGGCACTCTTGCCGCTCACGGTATCCTCTCCGTATCTGAGTGATGCTAAAATAGTTAACCTTGCAGATAAATGTCTATGCAAAAATGAGTATGCATGTCATGGCAATCATTGTCAACCATATTTACCGTTGGAGTTGACGATTCATCTGAAAAAGAGCCATGTCAGAATATGGAGTGTGTATCGTTCCTACAGGCCTGTATACTATCCTGTCCATTGAAAACTCCATTCTGTTTTGTAATCCAGTATTCTAAGATCAGTACATACGAGTACTGAAATACGATGTATTCAATATTCGTGCTATGAAGTCGGAATCCATGCAGAAACCAGGGCTTGCCTTTATATATAAAAAGATAGTATATGATAGTCTGAAAACAGTATTCCACTCAACAGGAGTTTTAGAGTATGACATATTCTGAAAATGCAGAGGATGAATCTATCAGAGAGCTGTCAAACCCGGAAGAACAGTGTGGTGCCTGTCCCATTGACGGCTTGAACGCGGAAGAGTGTATCGATTTCTTCGAGAGCATGATTGCCGCAATCACAGAACCGATTCTAGTGCTGAACTCCGATTTGAAATGTGTATTCGCAAATAAAAACTTTTCAGAGATGTTTGGAATCGAACCATCAAGCATAAAGAATGTTTCAGTTTTCGATATCGGCAACAAACTGCTTGACCTAAAAGGACTCAGAGACCTGCTGGAAGAACTCCTTTCAATTCACAGAGATTTCGACGGCTACGAGGTTAATCTCAAACTGATAAATATTGGTGAGCGGACAATGTCGCTTAACGCTACCGATGTTCATCAGAAGAACAATGCTGACCGGCTTCTTCTCCTGAGCTTTTTTGATATTACGGAACAGGAGAGGGCCAAGAAAATACAAAGGCTGAATGAGGAAAAGTATAAATCGATATATGAAACATCGCGCGATGCCATAATGATTCTTGAACCTCCTGACTGGTCCTTTTCAGCGGGAAATCCGGCCACTATAAGAATGTTCGGATGTGAAGATGAAGTCGATTTCACCTCGAAACAGCCCTGGGTACTTTCACCTGAATATCAGCCTGACGGGCAGGTATCGGGCATAAAGGCAAAAACGATGATCGAAAGGGCCATTCAAAACGGATCCAACTATTTTGCATGGACTCCCAAGCGACTCAATGGAGATGAATTTCCAGCTACTGTTCTTCTGAGCAGGGTTGAACTCAAGGGTAAGACAATCCTTCAAGCTACTGTTCGGGATATAACCGGTCGTAAACAGGTTGAAGACGAACTCTCCACACACAGATTCCACCTTGAAGAGATAGTCAGAGAGCGGACAGCCGAACTGGAGGAGAGCGAAGCAAAGTATCGCACTCTTGTTGAGCAAAGTCATGATGGTATTTACATCTACGGGAACGATCATTTTCTGTTTGTCAATGATCGATTATGCGATCTAACATCCTACACCAGGGATAGATTGCTGAATATGAAATTCTCGGAACTCCTGCACACCGATGAGAGAAGAATGCTCAATGGTGACGGAACCGCAAAAGAGGGATTC
>JBDLJP010000047.1:0-10810 GCA_039714295.1 Candidatus Fermentibacterota bacterium | reverse complement strand
ACCACTTCCTGAACACATGGAGAACTCTCGATCCCGTTGCATCGCGGAACCGGGGATTATTATCTCTCATGCGCAGACACGAGAAGAACATGCGGCCAGAGCAGCGTGAACGCCTTGAAGAGTACTTCAAAGGACATCCTGTTATCGGATCCATTTACTCATTCAAGCAGGAACTGTGTAAGATGCTCCTTCGCAAAACATGCTGTCCAAAGACATGCCGCGAAATGATCCCCAGACTGATTGACCTTATTGCGCAGCTTCGAAATAGCGGCCTCGATAACCTGGTTACCCTTGGTAATACTCTTGATGACTGGATCGATGAAATAGTATGTATGTGGAGATACACGAAGAATAACGGTATCACCGAAGGCTTCCACAATAAGATGAAAATGATCGTCAGAAGAGCGTATGGATTCAGAAACTTCGCAAACTATAGACTGAGAGTCAGAGCCTTATGTGCTTAAATTGGATAGGTGCCCCTGTTAATGGTGTAGACCCGTGCCCCTGTTAATGGTGTAGACCCCCGAAACCTTCTGAGTTCGACTGGACAAGAGGTTGGTACGCCCGCCAGGATTTGAACCCGGAGCCTTCTGGTCCGTAGCCAGACGCTCTATCCAGTTGAGCTACGGGCGCACCGATTTCTATGGGTTGGAGGGGTATTCTAACAAATCAAACGCCCTCCAGTCAAGACGATTAATTGTAAAGTATTCTGTATTCAAGAATTACCACATCACCCGGCTGCAGGCCGAGAAACGGAGGGAAGTTGCCCTGCGGCTGAAACAGTGCTCCGCGAGGAGTTCTGTCCGGATGCGCTATTCTGATCTCAGTATATATATCCGTCTGGTTATAGATCTGGAGCGTGCAATCGTATCCTATAGTGTTCTGGTGAATAGTTTCAGTTATTTCTATTTCCGTTTCCGGTTTAACCCAGAGAGTATCATGCGTTCTGAGAGGCCATTCACCTGTATTTCTTATCAAGTCGCCTGCATGCGGTACGATGCAGGGTACAAGCTGGCTCCACTGGGAGTTCACCGGCCAGCCGTAGCTCAGCGTAAGCGGGAGGGCGTCACCGCTTGCATTCCACCAGCCAAGTTCCATGTCTCCGGTCCTGATTATCAGCGTATCAGAAACCATACATAACGGGTTTCCCAAAGAATCTTTCATTACAGTTCTCTGCGAGAACCATTCCCTGTCGGTACTATTGCTAACAATAACCGTAGCTGTGAAAAAGCAGCTGTCATTATTGACTCGCCAGTGATACTCCGGTTCCCAGGTAATTCCCTCCTGCCAGTACTCAACTGAGTTATAACTGCCGCATTCAGCTGAGAATACTTCGCATGGTATTACTGCCGGGGACAGTTGTTCAAGGAGTTCTGCCGTGTCTTCGGAGTTGCAGGTGAATGACAATCGGCTTATTCCTGACAGATCCGGATATTCAACCGTATGGCAGGGAGAGACTCCATCCCTCAGATGCCCTGAAACCTCCGCAGGTCTGTTCGTATGAAGGATAAGGCCGATCGAATCAAGGTAGCGTTCAGCGTATCTTTCCTTTTCAGAGCAGCCTGCAAGCAGCAAAATTAACATGAGGGTGGTCGTAACAGGTTTCATAGGGTATTTATCCATCTCGACTGATTTTTGAAAGGAACATATGCCTCCGTACATTTCAATTGGCGGTTACTCCGATCAGCCCAGGATACCTCACTTCTCTATCGAAGTGGACCGCGGTGAGCTTGTAGCTGTTGTGGGAGGACCGGGAAGCGGCAAGAGTAATCTAATCAAATCCATCGCCGGTATCAGGGCCTCCGCCACCGGGTCCATACGGATTATGGGGGCAAGACCGGGCTCCATAAGAGCCAAGGAAAGGGCTGTGTTCGTCTTTCAGAACAGTAACTTTGCGCCTGATTTATCTGTCAAAACCCAGCTTGAGCGCAGGATAGCTCTTTATCGCGGGGTTCCCCCCGCATCGGTTCAAAGAGATCTTACCAACTGGTGCGAGGAAATGGATCTTGTCGAACCAGCAGGGCTGCTGCCGAGGCAGATGAACCGCTCTCAGCTTCAGATGCTGACGCTTGCTCCGCTTGCTCTTTCAGAGCCTTTAGTGATTATTCTGGATGAACCTATGTCCAACATGTCGTCTTTGGGTGTCAGCTCCGCGCTTTCTATCATTATTTCTTCGCTTGAGAGGGCTTCTGTGCTGGTGTTTGTTCAGAACAAATCCCCGCTTGCAAAAAGAGCTGACAGGGCGGTGAACCTGTAATGAAGAGTCGAAACACATTTCTTTTCAGGGAGTGTATCATCATTCTTCTTAAAACCAAGTGGGTTGGTCCGTATCTTCTGCTTCCGCCCATGCTTGCTTTTATGGTATATGCGGAAGCATATCTCTCCGCTCACGGTATAACGGGGATTTTCACCATGGAACAGAGAACTGTTCTTGCTATATGGAACGGTTCCCTTCTGCTTGCGCTAATTGCCGGAATTAAATCGTGCTTGTTCTTCTCAGGAATATGGGAGTCCAGATGGTTCAGAAACTCTCTTGCTCTTCCAGTCAGCAGATCTTCGGGTTTCTGGGGACCCTATTTGGCGCTACTCTCCATTGCTTCAGTTATTTTCGTGCTTACCACCGGAGCTGTCCTGGCCGCTCTGCCGGAAACCGGACGTTTTCCTGTTTTTCAGATCATAGCCGAATCCTACATACCTGTAGTCTGGGCAGTATCCATGGGAGCTTTCCTGGGATTGCTCACAACCGGAGCAGCGGGATCAATGTTATTCACCGCCCTGCTGCTTGTTGGGTTTCTTGCAGGTATGCCTGCTGCCAGAATGCCCGAGTGGCTCTTTTATATCATTCCTCCAGTTGGAAGAATAATGAGAGTCGGGCTTGTTTTCCCGCAGGGTCTTATTCAGACAGGAATTCTTATGCTGCACTCAGCAGGATTTCTGCTGCTCGGAAGGATCCTCTACGGTATCGGGTTGAAGAGAAGTTAATCGACTTATTCTTCCGCCAGATATATCTGTGATATTATAGATTCAAACCCTGCATTTACATCCTCAGTAGCGGTGGTCGGTTTAATCATATAGAAGAGTATCGAGTGTTCCTCGGTAAAAATTGCGCAGGCTGCTCCCTTGCTGATGATATTTCCTCCGTCGGTTATCCTGTTGAAACTAAGCACTGGAACAAGACCTATGGAACGGGTTTCCCAGAAAGATGAAGATGTGCTTCCTTCTATCCATTCAGGGTCGCTGATAACGAGGGATGGAAAAATATCGGGTGAGATAATGTTGCGGAATCTTGTGGAGAGCCATTCGTCTTTTCTGGTATTGGGCTCAATATCTTCCTTCCAGTAATGAAGCTGATACTCCGTTCCAGTCGTGTTTGGACTGCTTATTATGACTCCGGCTTCATCGGTCAGGGTTCCTTCAACTGGCGGATTCATTTCGTCCGGCAGCCAGCCGAATACTATTCCGGGAAAATCAAGAACGTATACCGGCTCAGACTGCTCGGAACCCGTAATGGAAAGTGCGGCTATTATCAGCATTGTAAGCATATTTACTGTCCTTCATTTTGGTAATTGGCATGTTTACGGTTTCGCAATAGAATAGAATAAGTTTAGCTTCTGTCAATAATCAATCGAAAGGTGTTTTTTGTCCGGTAGTTATAAGCTCCTGATCGTGGAGGATGACGAATCCCTTGCATTACTGCTGCAGGAGTACCTCCAGCGACACGGATTCATAGTCAGTCTTCTTTACAAAGGTTCCAGAACGCTCGAGACAGTTCTTGAAACTGACCCCGATCTCGTCATACTTGATCTTATGCTTCCAGATACCAGCGGCCTTGATATCTGCAGGGAACTCAGGGCTTCCTGGAGAGGTCCTATTCTTATGCTTACCGCCATGAAAGATGATGCTGATATTGTCGTGGGACTTGAAGTTGGAGCTGACGATTATGTAGGCAAACCCGTGACTCCAAGAGTCCTGCTGGCAAGAATCAGAGCTCTCCTCAGAAGAGGTTCCACGGATGCAGAAGCTGAGATTCTGCGAAGGGGAAATCTCCAGATTAATGTTCCATCCAGGGAAGCTATGCTGGACGGGAATCACCTCGATCTTACAACCACGGAGTTTGATCTCCTTCTTCTACTCGCAAGAAGAGCAGGAAGGGTGCAGGAAAGAAGCCAGCTTATTGAAGAGTTAAGAGGGATCAGTTTTCATTCGTTTGACAGAACGGTCGATGTCATCATTTCCCGCCTCCGCAGAAAACTGGGTGATTCTTCTGCCGGGGAACTCATTAAAACCGTGCGGGGCGTCGGATATCTCATGGTCATCCCGGAGGAAAACTGATGAAAAAACTCTTCCTGAAAATTTACCTGCCGCTTGCCATCTGCGTTGTGATGACTCTTGCACTCTCGATCCTGGCTGTAATCAGGATCATCCCGGCACAGCTCAATGCGTACAGAGCCAATGTGGACGAATTCAGAGACTGGCTGATTTCATCGCAGCCTCTTCCTGACATAGATTCAATTATTTCTGCAGCCGAGTCTTTCCAGCTTGAAGTAATGGTGTTTCCAAATGTCGGACATCCCGGTCGCATTCATCCTCCGGAAGGATTTTTCGACCTTCCCGGACTGCCTATGGATTACCCTTTGAGAATACACGTTTCTGCCGGCCCCCGCGGAGGAGCTGGTTCTTATGTAAAAAAGAGCTTCTGGCTGATAGTGCTGGTACTGCTTGTAACGGAGGGACTGGTTCTTTTTCTTGCTCTCTGGCCTGTTAGAAAAAGATTGGCAAAGCTTCAGTGGGCAACTTCGGAGTTGGGTTCCGGAAATCTTGGTATTAAACTTCAGGTCAAAAAGAAAGGGGACCTTCTGGACGATGTCGGCCTTTCGTTCAACAGTATGGCGGAGCAGACAAAATCCCTTGTCGAATCACATCAGGAGCTTCTGGGTATAGTTGCGCATGAACTCCGTACACCAATGGCACGAATGAGACTGGCCCTCGAACTGATAAAGGAGGATTCCGGGGAGGACAATCTTTCAAAAATCGATAGAATGGAGAAGGATCTTATTGCCCTGGACGGCCTTATCACAGAACTTCTGGATTTTAATAAACTCAGAAGAAAGAGCAATGTAGATCTTGAACGAGTAAATCTTGAAGATATCTGCAGGGAGATGATCCATGCTGAATCCTGGGCCAGGGAAGATATAAATATCCAGCTCAGAGGCAGCGGAAGCTGCAGGGGAGACTTCTCTCTTCTCGGCAGGGCTGTGGGAAATTTAATCCGAAATGCTGTTAATTACGCCAGATCCAGCGTAATCGTTGATATCTCACACGGCAATTCCGCCGCCAGTGTACGGATCGCAGTAGCGGACGACGGCGCAGGTTACGATCCCAAGATCCTGGACAGACTGGGACAACCTTTCATCAAGGGGCACTCAAGCAAGGGAACAGGGCTCGGACTCGCTATTGCAGGAAGAATTATCTCCCTCCACGGTGGAAAACTCCTGTTCGGATCGAGCAAAGAGCTTGGTGGTGCCGAAAGCGTGGTGGAATTAGAGTCAGCGCAGTGACGGCTCATTAAAGGGGGAGGCGGAACGGGATTCAACCCGTTCCGCCTTTCTTTATCAAGGTTTCTGTATTCTACTTCTTCTTAAGTTTTGCATGCCAGTCGACAAGAATCGGACTGGCTATGAAGATGGAAGAGTAGGTTCCGACAACTATTCCGATCATGAGTGTAAGAGCGAAATTCGCCAGAACTCCTCCTGATACTATGAAGAGTATGAAGGCCGCCATGAACGTTGTGAGAGATGTTACAACCGTTCTGCTCAGAACTTCGTTGATGGAGATATTCACCGTCTCCGCCAGAGTTTTGCCCTTCCTGAGCCTTCTATCTTCACGGATTCTGTCGAAAACAACAATGGTATCGTTGATGGAATAACCAACTATCGTCAGGATCGCTGCGATGATAGTCAGTGATATATCGAGCCTTATCAGCGCAAGAAGACCTACGGTTATTACCGTATCGTGGGCAAGGGCTACCACCGCGGCTACGCCCCACTTGAACTGGAACCTGTACCATACGTAAAAGATTATGAATATCATGGCCATGAAAATCGCGTTAAGAGCCTTTGACTTGAGCTCTTCCCCAACCCTCGGACCGATCTGTTTGATAAAGGAAAGCCCTTCTGACTCGGCTTCCAGCTCCATCGGAACGCATCCGTTTTCCTCCAGGGCTGTGTAGACCATATCTTTATCTGTTTCCGAAGTCCGGATAACGAATGCAGAACTTCCTTCCCCTCTGTAATCCATCAGTTTCTGGATCTGAACGTCCTGAAGTCCGCTGTCTTCCAGTTCTCGCTGCAGCTCTCCGGTACTGGTGGCGGTGTAGCTGATCACATTTGTCTCGAGACCTCCGGTGAAGTCAATTGAAAGATCAAGCCCGCCATTGATAAGGAACGCACCCGCTCCTATCAGAATTACAACAGCTGAAATTATATATGTCTTCTTCCGGATTTCAACAAAGGAGAAATGTCTTTCTCCCAGAATGGACCATCTGCCAAAACTGAGGTTTTTCTTCTTCTTGCTCTTCAGCAGAAGCTCTATGAAGGCTCTGGAAAAGACAAGGGAGCAGAACATACTGGCCAGAATACCAATTGAGAGGGTAACAGCGAATCCCTTAATGGGACCGGTTCCAAACTTGTACAGAACAAGAGCTACTATCAGGGTAGTGAGGTTGGCATCAAGGATGGTGACGAAAGCTCTGGAATATCCTGCCCTTACGGCCGCTCGTATGCCCTTGCCGGAGGCTTTTTCCTCTCTGATCCTCTCGTAAATAAGAACGCTTGCATCTACAGCCATACCTATTGTCAGGATTATTCCCGCTATCCCCGGCAGAGTAAGGGTGGCGTTAAGGCCGCTCATCCCTATCTGTGCAAGGGGACCGGGAAAACTGAGAACTGCCATGATGATAAGCATATCGAAAACCAGTGCCATAATAGCTACGACACCGCCGGTTCCGTAATAGATGATAATGAAAGCAGCCACCAGGCATAAAGCTATAATCCCGGCTATCATACCTCTGTTAATGGATTGCTGGCCCAGGCTTGGACCTATAGTCTGTTCTTCAGCAATTACCAGCTCTGCGGGCAGGGAGCCTGCTTTCAGAACAAGTCTCAGATCTCTTGCTTCTTCTGTTGAGAACCCGCCTGATAACCTTGTACCCGCTCCGGAAATTCTTTCGCGTATTGTCGCGGCGGAGTATACGGTACCGTCAAGAACAATGGCTACACGCTTGTCGACATTGTTTCCTGTAATCTGCTCCCAGTTCCGGGCTCCATCCGAATCGAACTCGAGAATGAGGTAAGGATTGTTCGAAAGCGACTGAGCGCTTCCCATGCGGATTCGAACATCGGTAAGGTTCGCTCCCGTAAGAAGGTAATCCTCCATTACCTGGTCTACCTGGCGTTCCCAGCCATGGGTCATGTCGCGCGGAAGAAGGTAGAGAGCCCTGAATGTTCCGTCAGGAGTTTCTTCCAGCCTGCCGAAAGTAAAGCAAAGATTGACTTCGGCCAGAATCGAATCGACATCTGACCGGTTGATAATGTCATTCAGCTGATCCATCTTATCTCCGGTATAGACTATCCAGTCTCCCGGTGATATTCCCCTCGAGGCTCTGGCTACCCCCTCGGGTGCAAGTTCGATAAGACTTGCAAGGCTTCCGGGGCGTTCCAGCTCAGGAAGTGCTATTTCCTCCGGAACGCTCTCTTCTTCTGTTCCCGTTGATGGAATTGCAAAACCTTCCTGCAAGTCGACCTCAATTTGCGAATCGGATTCCGACAGAGACGATTCAGCTGTTTCTATGAGATCGAAAGAGTCTTCCATAAGGCTGTCAAGTGATGCCGGTTCTTCGAATTCATTCCCTATCAGCAGGTTATCAACATCCCTTAAAACGGGAACGCTGGATACGGTGGGGTGCTCTTCTGTAGGGTATGCTATAAGCTTGAATTCCAGCAGTGCCTGCCGTTCTACAATTGACCTTGCTCTTTGAGGGTCGCGCACTCCCGGCAGCTGGACTACTATTCTGTCGCTGCCCTGCCGTGTAATGGAAGGCTCGGATACACCGAACTCGTTTATCCTGTTCCTGATAACTTCCAGAGCCTGGTCGATGGCTTCTTCCTCGTCCAGACCGGGAGTCGGTATTACCATATAGGATAAATACATCCCTCCCTGGAGATCCAGTCCGAGCTTAATTGTCCCCTCGCTGGTCCGGTAAAGGTCTCTGTATTCCTCAAGAAGGGTCTCTCCCCCCTGATCCTGCAGGCTGTCAAGTACTGCTCTGAGATGAGGATTGTCCGTATCGGGCTGAACACTGGCTTCAGCGCGGTCTCTTTCGCTGGCAGGCAGCAGGTACCATCGCATTGTCGGCCAAACCATAAAGATTGACACTAGAAATAGAGCTATTGAAGTCCAGTTACGCCATTTGGCGACCTTTGTCATATGTAATAACCTCCGGGGAACGTTCATCAGATGTCAGATAACCTGACACACCGAGAAAATGCGGCTGGTATCCTTACCTGCCATGCTGTAATTAAATAATCCAGAGCAAATCATGCAGAATATACTAATTCTACGGGAACTGATGAATAGCGACTGAAATAGAATGTGTCAACAACAGGAGTTTCTCCCGTTACCTGCTTGTATCGTTCAACTCGAAGCGCATAGGTTCTCCGTCAGGCGTATGACAGAGAAATGAAAGCCCGGTTTCAGGTACGAGATATGTTACTGCATGACCAAAACCGTGATCGCGAAGGGTTCTGGTTATGTAAAGATTGGCCTGATGAACAGAAACTGAATCAAGCAGGTCCATGGACTTCACTATCGTATCCGTAGATGCCGACGGCACATCTCTCCACCCCGAACCGCAGCAGATTTGCGAAAGATCACGCTCAAGAAGTATCATAGGATCGGTTACCTCCGGAACTGCATCTTCGGTTTCTATGGTATCATGCCCGCCTGTAACTACGGAGAATAAACCCGCCACAGCAGAGAGCGCAAGAATTATCAGACCTATCTCACTCCACTTCATTTTGTATTATTTTCCTTCATTACATTCATTCTGGAACCGTCTTTGATCATAAAGAAGATTCTCTTCATCAACTGATAAGTCAAGCCGAATATAAGGGAGTGTCATGATAAAAGTATTTCTTGCTCTTCTTGCTGTTATGGCAGCAGGGTCTGCTGACGCTGAGCCGGCTGCCGGGACGTCTGCTCAGGGCGGGCTCAGCGGTTTTGTTTATCTGCCCGGAACCGAAATCCTGGAAGAGGACTTCCTGCGTATTCAGGCGAGGTTGAACTATGTCGATCTGAAAAGTTCCTCTGACACCTATCTTATTCTTCCTCTCAATGTTACCTGGGGCCTGGCAGATGGACTTGAGATCGGTGCGGAAATTCCTTTCTATCTTGACTATTCGCAGGAAGAGGACTGGCTGCCCGGAGATATTACTGCTGGATGTGCCTGGTTATACGAAACCGCAAGGGGAGGCTCCGCCATTGTTCTCAGGGGTCAGCTCAGACTCCCTACAGGACTTGAAGGACGTGATCGGGGCAGTGAACTTGCTCTTGGCGCAACAACCAGCACGACCTTCCGCCTTTTCCGTCTCCAGGCTTCCGCTTCGTACATTATCCATGGCGGCAGAAATCCTTTCGAGGGTCGGATAATAGATTACATGGACTTCTCTTTGGGTGGAGCCAGTTACATTACCGAGGATGTTCAAATAGTCTGTGCGATGGACGGTGATACACAGGGTGATTTTGGTCTTAGCGGATCTGGTATTCTGTATATCTTCGACGGGGTTTCAATGTTCGGGGTTCTCAGGGCGGGATTGAGCGGCGCGGAATCGTTCAATATTTCAGCTGGAGCCGCATGGACCGGATCGGGTTTTTAGTTTAAAGGTTCGCGTAGGGTGATATCTTTCTGAGTTTCTCGATGATAGGCGGAAGAACATCCAGTACATAATCGATTTCTCTGCCGGTGGTATATCTGCTCAGGCTGAACCGCAGCGCAGTATTGGAATCAATAGCGCTTATACCCATAGCTGCAAGAACGTAACTGGGGGATTCCTCTCCGGTACTGCATGCGGATCCGGAGGAAACACAGATTCCCTCCAAGTCCAGAAGGGTCATTACCGCCTCGCTCTCTACTCCCCTGAATAACACTGTTGCTGTATTCGGAAGTCTCCCGGCATCTGCTCCGGCAATTGCTGCTCCCGGACATTTCTCAAGAATACCGCTTTCCAGTTTTTCAAGCTGTCGACCCATTATGTCATTATCTTCTGAAAGGTGTTGGACTGCCAGGGAGGCAGCAACACCGAGCCCTACTATACCGGCTGTGTTACTGGTCCCTGCCCGCATCCCTCTTTCCTGATGCCCTCCAATCATGAAGGGAGGAACATCTATTCCCTTCCTTATGAATATGGCTCCCACTCCTTTAGGTCCGTGAAACTTATGGCCGGAGATACTGAGCATGTCTATACCCGATGACCTCACATCCACTGGGATCTTACTCACTGCCTGAACCGCATCCGTATGAAAAAGCACTCCTCTTTCATGCGCAATTCGGGCTGCTTCTTCGATAGGCTGAATGACACCTGTTTCGTTGTTGGCCATCATTATGGAAACCAGTCCGGTCTTCTCGCTGATGCTGTTTTCAAAAAAATCAATGTCCAGAGTTCCCTCACCGCTGACTTTGGAAAGTGCTACTGGATGCCCTTTGCTTCTGAGGTACATGGCTGTTTCAAGAACAGCAGGGTGTTCTATCTCCGAT
>JBDLJP010000046.1:0-10836 GCA_039714295.1 Candidatus Fermentibacterota bacterium | reverse complement strand
CCTTATGATAAGAGGATTCGCTGTAGAACTTGTCAGAGAAACGGGTTCGACAGCCGAAACAGAAGGAGAGGCTTCAATTAACAGCCGTCGGGATGGTAAAAAAGATTCCCTCGCTGCGATGATAATTCTTAAGCGATACCTGGGGTTGCCATGAAGCGTAAAATACTGATACTCTTAGCCATTAATCTGACTGTTGTACTTCTGGGAATTGCCACTCTTAACTGGTGCAGTAATCCTCCCAACGGGGGAAAGGAGTGCATATTTACCGTAGAGAAAGGATGGGGAGCAAGGAGAATCTCGCAGGTTCTATCGGATTCGGGACTTGTCCGCTGCCGACTCTACCTTCTCTGGAGGTATTCCCGCATGGAAGGCTCACCGCCGATGCAGGCAGGTACCTACATGTTTGATGATTCAATGTCTCCCGATTCAATACTCGGAATACTGGCGCGAGGAGATGTTCTGCCGGTTGAAACCAACTGGGTAACTATCTCACCCGGTCTGACGCTCGAGCAGTCTCTGGCCGCTATATCGGAGGTTACCGGCATCTCTCAAGCCTTGCTTGACAGCCTTTCATCGGATCCACTGTTTCTTGCGTCCAGCGGCGTACCTGCCCTTGAGGGTTATCTTTTCCCGGAAACATACGAATTTGCCGATACTCTGGAGGCTGAGGAAATCCTTACCAGGATCATTGATACCGGGAAAGCCAGACTGCCTGATAATACTGACGAACTCCCCGAGAATACCGGTCTTACGCTTCATGAAACGATAATTCTTGCCTCAATAGTCGAGAGAGAAGCAAGAGTTGATTCTGAAAGGGCTGTTATCGCAGGTATTTTCCTTTCCAGGGTAAGAAACGGCATGAAGCTTGAAAGCTGCGCGACAGTTCAGTACGCTCTGGGCTCTGTGAAGGAAGTTCTGCTCTACAGCGATCTTGAGATCGATGACCCCTACAATACATACATTTATTCGGGGCTGCCTCCGGGGCCGATCTGCTCGCCTGGACTGTCTTCCATTGAAGCCGCTTTCAGTCCTGATACAACTGAAGGATATCTATATTTCGTAAGCAGGGAAGACGGAACCGGGACACACCTTTTCGCCAGAACCTACAGAGGGCATCTTTCCAACATTAGATCGACAGCGGGCAGGTGACCTGATTGACATAATTCGTTAGTTTTACTCTTATATATGCAGTTTTAGAGGTTCAGTTACTTTAGCGAAAGGAAAGAACATGAGCGAGGGAAGAGATCTGGGATTTCTGGAGAAGGCTATTCGACTTATTCCGGGGTACAAGGGTTACAAGGGCAAAGAAGAGCGCAGGGATAACGATCAGCTTTTCAGAACCGGTCTTGTCAGCCAGCTGGAGAGGCTCAGAACCGATATAAACGAGATACCTGCGAGCCTGCGGGGACCCGCGGCTTTGAAATCAATTACCGATTTCGATAGAATTCTGAAGAGGCTTGAAAGGGTGACGGACGAGATCCGATTCGCAGCGAGAGGATACAGGGGCTGGTTCGATATGCATAAGGTTCGGGAGGAAGAACTGGATATGCTCTACGCGTTTGATGTGGGTCTTATGGAGAACATCGAGGAGCTTGATGAAGCTTCCCTGGTTCTGAAGGCTGCAGCAGCAGCCGGTTCAGACATGAAGGAGCCGATTGATAATATGGTTGCTATACTCATCGAATTCAGCGACAAGATGTCGCAGCGCAGCAATCTTATGATAGATCTCGAGAATAATACTCCGAACGATTAGATAGAAGAAAGGTTAGCCGACCATGTTCAAGAAACTTGAAATTGTAGAATGGATGGATGACAGTGGAAAAGAAATTGTCCACAGGATTCCGCAAAGCGGTTCTGGTGAATTTCGCCTGGGCACCCAGGTAATAGTAAGAGAGAGTCAGGACGCGATATTCTTCCGGGATGGAAAGGCGATGGATACCTTCGGCCCCGGAAGACACACTGTCACTACGCAGAACATCCCCATCCTGGCAGGTCTTGTCAGTACCCTTTTTGAGGGCAAAGACTCTCCGTTCAGGGCGACGATGTTCTATGTGAACAAAAAGACCTTCACCGATATGAAATGGGGAACCAAGGAACCCATAATATTCAGGGATAAGGAACTTTCGATGGTGAGGCTGAGGGCTTTCGGCAGCTTTTCCATGAAGGTTGAACAGAGCCATCTCTTCATCAACAAGATAGTCGGAACAGAGGGAAAATTCTCAACCGACGAGATCGAGAGCTTCCTCAAGGGTATGATAATATCAAGATTGGCGGATCTTCTTGGAGAAACCATAGAAACGATATTTGATCTTCCGGCATTCTACGATGAAATAGGTACACTTGCGAAATCCAGACTGGGCGATGATTTCGGCAAATATGGAATACAGCTGGTTGACTTTTACGTTCAGGCGATTACGCCGCCCGAGGAGGTTCAGAAAAGGATTGACGAGCGCAGTGCAATGGGAGCGCTTGGCGATATGAACCAGTACCTGCGTTTCAAGACAGCTACCGCAATGGGTGATGCAGCTGCCAATGAAGGCGGCGGCGGAGCTGCAGGCGCAGGTGTCGGTATGGGTGCCGGACTTGGTATGGGCATGACGATGGCAAACATGATGGGGCAGACTATGGCGGGTGGCGGTCAGGGAACCTCCGAAGCGGCTGCTCTGATTGCTTGCCCGGCATGTGGAAAGAGTGTCCCTCCGGGAAAATTCTGTCCTGAATGCGGCAAACCCCTTGGTCTGACATGTTCAAAATGCGGTACTGCAGTAGCACCCGGAGTAAAATTCTGCCCCGAGTGCGGTACGAAAATCGGCGCCGGAGAACCATGCTCCAAATGTGGTGCGGATATTCCTGCAGATTCCAAATTCTGCCCTGAATGTGGAGAGAAAAAGGAATAGATGCCGCGGACGGTTCACGGACTACTGAAGAAATGGGCAGCAGGTACTCCTGAAACAGTTGCCCTTGAGGACGACCAGCGAAAACTCACTTTTGCAGACTGGCAGCGTGTATCCTTTCATGTCGCCTCTCTGCTTCAGAAAGCTGGTGTTTGCCAGGGACATGTTGTTGGAGTTGTTTCAAGCAGATCTTCGTTTCTTCCATGCGCATTCACTGCAGTTTCCATCCTGGGAGCAAAATTCGTCTCACTGAATCCCGACTGGCCCGAGCAGGAGCGGATGCGTGTTTTTGACAGATGGTCTGACCGTCTGCTCCTTGCATTGGATAGTACCGACTGCTGTGACCAGCCCGATGAAATGATTCTTTCCCTGAACGATGATATCTTCGAGGGCAGCGAAATCCCTGTCGATATTCCCGATCTGCAGGGCGATGAAGAGTTTTATCTCAACGTTACTTCGGCATCCACAGGGCAGGCAAAGGTAGCGCCTACAACACATTCTCAGCTTATATCGAATACCCGCGGTGTTACCTCCAGCATGGGTTTAACTGCTGATGATGTACATCTGTCCTTATTCGGTGTTTTTGGTCATCCTCATGAACTCTTCATGCGGGGATTATACCTCGGAGGAAGGACTGTACTGACAGAGCACAGGTATCCCCGGGATCTGCTTCATGTAATCTCAAGAACTGGAATAACAGCAATCATGGCTCTCCCGACGCAGTTGCTGAACCTGTCGCGTCTCTGGAACAGAATTGATGCTGACCTGCAATCAGTGAGAATAGCTGAAGCCGGCGGAATGTATGTTTCCGAGGATTTTGCGGTCAGTTTTACAGAAAAAACAGGTGTAGAACTTGTGCCTGTATGGGGGAGTACGGAAACAGCTGGAGTCGTTCTTACAGGAGTGAGTGGAGTGCAGGGATTCACAACTGTTGTAGAAGGGTACAGGATCGAAATTCGTGACCTGTCAGGCAGCAGGATGAATGATAGCGGCAGTGGTGAACTGTGGATTTCAGGATCCGGGGTTGTGAACAGGTATATAGGAGACAGACCTCAGACTGAAGAGGCTTTTCTTGATGGCTGGTATAGAACAGGTGATATGTTCAGAACGGAGAACGGAGGACTTATATTTCTGGGCCGCAGAGGAGGATTGATAAAAGCTGCGGGTCTGAAGGTTTATCCGCTTGAAGTTGAACTGGCAATACTGAAGCATCCGTTAATTGTGGACGCATGTGTTGTTGGGAGGGATCACCCGTCAAGGGGTGAGATGCCCTCCGCTTACATTGTGGCAAGACCGGGAACTGAGCTTACTGTTGCAGAGATGAGAGCATTTCTGCGGCAGTTCCTCGATGAGCACAAGATTCCCAGGCTCATCAATTTCGTTCACGGACTGCCCAGAACCGCAAACGGAAAAATCGACAGGAAGGCTGTGGGAACCAGGGAGATCGTTCCTGATTTCCGGGGTGAACTGCTGCGCTCAGATGTAGAGCTTGTGAGGCTCGTTAACCAGAGAGCGGAGCTTATGAACAGAATTGGAGGAGGATTCGATCCCTCATGGGTGGATGACCAGGTGGATAACGCTGTAGGGCATAATGCAGGTCCCGTATCCGATAGTTCAATAAGAGATTTTTTAAGATTTATCATCAGCGAGCTGGGGAAGAGGTGAAAATGGACATAAGATCCGTAAAAGTAGGTAATGTCCAAATTGGCTCCGGATCCTCCATTATCATCGCCGGTCCCTGTTCTGTTGAAAACATTGAAATGCTCAGGGAGATCACGGAGGCGGCTGTAAAGGCAGGTGTTTCCATATTAAGAGGCGGTTCATTCAAACCCAGGACATCTCCCTATTCCTTTCAGGGTCTGGGTATTGAAGGTTTTGAGTTGCTGGATCATGTGAGGAGGGAATTCAATATCCCTGTAGTTAGTGAGGTCATGGCAGTCGATCAGATAGAACACGCTGTGAAGTATGTTGATATGATTCAGGTCGGAGCAAGGAATATGCATAACTTCCCGCTCCTCTCCGCACTTGGCAGAACCGAGAAACCGGTACTGCTTAAAAGAGGATTCATGGCCACTGTCGAAGAGTGGCTCCTGGCGGCGGAATATCTTGTTAAGGAGGGAAATGACAGGGTGGTTCTCTGTGAAAGGGGAATAAGGACGTTTGAACCATGGACAAGGAATACGCTGGATATATCTGCTGTCCCGCTTGCAAGAATGCTCGGCGGATATCCGGTTATCGTAGATCCTTGTCATGCCTCAGGAAGGAGGGATCTTGTAGAACCCCTTTCTCTTGCGGGACTGGCAGCGGGGGCTGACGGTATTATGCTGGAAGTACACCCCGATCCTGATAAGGCACTGTCAGACGGAGGACAGTCTCTTTCAATACCTGAATTAATGGAGCTGGCAGAAAAACTTCTCAGCAGGATTGTACGAGAATATTCTGAAAACAGAGGAAAATAACATGCATATAGGCTTACTTACTGGCGGTGGAGATGCTCCTGGATTGAACGCTGTTATCAGGGGTATTACGGTTAGAGGGATGACGCAGGATCACAGGATTACCGGTTTTCTGAGAGGCTGGAAAGGCGCCATAGAAAACGATGCAATTACTCTCGATCTTAACATGGTCAGGGATATCCACATGGAGGGGGGCACCATACTGCTTTCGTCCAGAACGAACCCCTTCAAACTCGAGAACGGATTCGAAGGCATTAAGAAAACCTACAAAGACAGAAAACTCGACTGTCTGATAGCAATAGGCGGAGAGGATACACTAGGTGTTGCCAGCAGGCTGCACAGCGAAGGGCTTTCAGTCATCGGTATTCCCAAGACGATAGACAATGATCTGAGCGCTACCGATTTTACCTTTGGTTTTGATACCGCGATCAATTTCGTAACGAAAGCCCTTGATATGCTTCATACTACAGCCAGGAGCCATGAACGGATTATCGTCGTGGAGATCATGGGGCGTCATGCCGGCTGGCTGGCGCTTCATGCGGGTATGGCTGGGGGTGCGCATGTCATTCTTATTCCTGAGCAGGAGTTCAACACGGACGAAGTGTGTGAACTCCTGAAAAAGCGTTACACAGAAGGCAACAGATATGCAATTGTTGCTGTGGCTGAGGGAGCCATAGATCCCAAGCTGCAGAGACATGTAATGCATTCAGCGGAGAAGGATGCCTTCGGTCATGTCCAGCTCGGTACCGGGATCGGTATTGGTGAAGTTCTCAAGAATGAAATTGCCGACAGAACCGATCTGGAAACCAGACATGTAGTCCTGGGACACGTTCAGAGGGGCGGCAGCCCTACGGCGTTCGACCGCGTACTCGGAACAAGACTGGGAGTGAAAGCTGTCGAAATGGCAGAACAGAAAATGTTCGGTAAAATGGCGGCTCTGCACGGTACGGAGATGGTAGCTGTAGAACTTGAAGAAGCGGTCGGAACACTGAAAACTGTACCTCTAGAGCAGTATGAAGCTGCGAAACTCTTCTTCGGATAACGGAGGTTTGAAATGGCGGTCAAAGTTGCAATTAATGGGTTCGGAAGAATCGGAAGACTCGTTTACAGACAGACACTGAATGACAGTAACATAGATATAGTTGCTGTGAATGACCTGACGGATCCAGCTGCTCTTGCGCACCTTCTGAAGTACGATTCAGTACACGGTCGATTCCCGGGGGATGTTAGAGTAGACGGAGACATTATCCATGCGGGAGCTGACAGTTTCAGAGTCCTCTCACAGCCCGATCCGTCAAAACTCCCCTGGAAGGATCTCGGTGTAGAAATAGTCGTAGAGTCTACAGGCTTTTTCCGGACAAGGGAAAAAGCGATGCTTCATGTGGAGTCCGGAGCAAAGAAAGTTCTCCTCAGTGCACCTGCAAAAGGGAAACCGGGAGCTGATCTCACTGTTGTTTTTGGCGTGAATCATGAACTTTACGATCCCCGGAGGGATGAAGTCATCTCCACCGCAAGCTGCACGACCAACTGTCTGGCACCGGTAGCGAAAGTACTGAACGACACATTCGGGATCGTTAATGGAATCATGACAACGATACATGCTTACACAAATGATCAGAAAATCCTTGATCTGCCGCACAAAGACCTGAGACGTGCGAGAGCTGCAGCTGTCAATATTATTCCAACAACAACAGGTGCGGCCGCTGCAGTAAGCCTGGTTATCCCCGAACTTACCGGTAAACTTGACGGCATAGCGGTGAGGGTTCCAGTTAAAGACGGGTCATTGGTGGATCTGGTATGTGAACTTGGAAGCGATGCCACCATCAACTCGGTGAACAGCGCTATGCTTGAAGCTTCGAAGGGCAGCCTGAAAGGAGTGCTGCAGTACTCTGCAGAACCGCTTGTTTCCAGTGATGTAATAGGCAATCCCTACAGCTCTATCTTTGATTCCCTCGTTACTAAAACGATGGGTTCAAGAATGGTAAAAGTACTGTCCTGGTATGATAACGAATTCGGATACTCGTCCAGAATGGTTGATTTCATACGCTATATGATCGAAGTCGGTCTGTGATGTATCCTGTACTGGAAGATGCTGAGCTCAATGGCAGACGGGTTTTTCTGAGGGCGGATCTCAATGTTCCCCTGGAGGACGGCAGGATTGCCGATGATACCAGGATAAAAGCGATAATCCCAACGATTAAGTATCTGTTCGATCATGGAGCCTCAGTCATTATAGCAAGCCACCTGGGCAGACCGGGAGGTACAATACATCATGAGCTGTCAATGGCCCCTGTTGCGGACAGGCTTTCTGAATTGCTGGGACAGAAAGTACCTTTCGCTCCTGATTGTATCGGTGCGAGAGTGAATACCCTGGCTGCCTCTCTTGAACCGGGTAGTATCCTCCTTCTCGAGAATCTCCGATTTCATCCGGAAGAGAAAAAGAACGATATCGATTTCGCCCACAAGCTGGCATCCAATTCAGATATCTATGTAAATGATGCGTTCGGTACGATTCACCGATCCCATGCATCCCTGACCGGTGTGCCCGGAGTTCTGAAAGGCGGCTACATCGGACTTCTTGTAGAGAAAGAACTGAAGATATTTGTGGAGATGCTCTCATCTCCGGCCCGACCGTTCTCTCTTCTTATAGGAGGAGCAAAGGTTTCAGATAAGATTCCTGTAATAGAGAACCTTCTTCCCCGGCTCGATCACCTGATGATAGGCGGAGCAATGGCTTTCACCTTCATGAAGGAGAAAGGCTTGAATGTGGGGATGAGTCTTCTTGAGCAGAACAGGCTTGGAGCCGCAAGAAAGCTGTTTGATGATGCGGAAAAATTCGATGTGGATATCCATCTTCCCGTTGATATTGTGGTTGCACCTTCCACCAGCAGACCGGATCTGGCCCGGACGGTTCGGGCCGACGCTATGCCTGACGATATGGCCGGACTGGACATAGGATCCGATACGATAGAGGAGTTCGGTAAAATCATCAGAAAAAGCTGTACTGTTGTATGGAACGGACCTATGGGTGTATTTGAGATCCCGCCGTTTGACAGCGGTACCAGAGGAATCGCCGGTACACTGGCTGAAGTTACAGGCAAGGGTACGGTTACGGTTGTCGGTGGCGGTGATTCCGTACGGGCCGTTGTGGAAGCTGACCTGTCGGATAAGATAACCTTCGTTTCCACTGGAGGCGGAGCCTCTTTGAAGCTTCTGCAGGGTGTGGAACTACCCGCACTTGCCGTGCTGGGGGGTGGTATCCAGTGAACCAGATCATTGGCGGAAACTGGAAAATGAACGGTTCAAAACCGGCAGCTCTTGAATTCCTCGAACAGATGAAGAGCCTCGGTTCCGGATCCATATCCGCGGAGATTGTCCTTTTCCCTCCTTTTACAATACTCCCTCTGATCACAGATGCTGCAGCCGATGCGGGTATCGAAACAGGCGGACAGGACATCTTCTGGCTTGAGAATGGTGCCTTTACCGGAGAGATCAGCCCATCCATGCTTCTGGAAGCAGGGGCAACCTGGTTCCTGGCGGGTCACAGCGAACGGAGGCACGTGATCGGCGAGACCGATGAAATCATCAGAAGAAAGCTGCAGGCCGGCCTTTCGAGCGGACTTTGCGGCATTCTATGTGTCGGGGAACTTATAGGGGAGAGGGATGCCGGCAGGACAGAGGAAGTAGTAAGAAGACAGGTAGAATCCGCTCTTACCGATCTTGAATGTGTTTCCACTGAAAACTTCGTGATCGCGTACGAGCCGGTATGGGCGATAGGCACCGGTCTCACTGCAACTCCCGATGAAGCTCAGCGGATGCATTCGCTGATAAGGGAATGGGTTGCCGGTATACTGGGTAACAAATTCGCAGATAACACAAGGATACAGTACGGTGGAAGCGTAAAGCCTGACAATGCTGCTGAGATTCTCTCCATGCCCTCCATCGATGGAGCGCTTGTGGGCGGGGCAAGCCTGAAAGCTGAGAATTTCATGGATATTCTAAGAGCGGTTCCGCTCCGGAAATGACAGGCTGAAGATCCCGTATGAATATCGGGTTCGACGCTACTAATATTCTCGGCCATGGCGGGATAAAGACTTACGCCAGAGAACTGGTGCGGGGTCTGGCGGAAGAGTACCCGGATGACAAATTTATTCTGCTGACAACCTTCAGCAGTTCAAAGAAAAAAAAGCTTGAGAACCTCTTTGGAGACCTGCCTAACATAACAGTACGCAAAGCTGTTCCTCACAGGAGCATGCTGGGGAATGGTCTTTTAAGAGTCACAGAATTCCTGAGCGGTGCTCTCTGGAGATTGTCAGTTGGCAAGCTGGATATGGTACACCTGACCGATCCTTTTGGTTCTCTTGTGCTGCCACGGAGATTTGTGGCAACTGTGCATGATATATTTCCAATCACTCTGGATGAGTTCAAGGGTTCCGAGCTGGAGCATTTCTATCTGAAGCGGACGCCCGGTATACTGAAAAATGCAAGAGCTGTTATTACGCCTTCAGTCTATGTGCAGAAGAGTCTTCAGGAATACTTTCCCGAATACAGCTGTCCCGTTATCCCGATACCCGAAGCGGCCTCGGATGAATTCCACCCCCGAAGCAGGGACAGCAAAACACTCGAACGCTACAGTCTGGACGAACATCCGTATTTCATCTTCGTTGGAAGGGTTGATCCCAGGAAGAACATTTCAAACCTCATCGAGGCTTACATGGAGCTCCCGGAAGGGGTCAGATCGGACAATCTGCTCGCGCTTGTTCTTTCGGGCAGACCTCAGGATTTAGAGGAGTTCAAAAACCGTTACGCTCCCATCCTGAGCGGAAGCGGTATTGTGTATCTCAGGGATGTGCCTCAGAAAGATCTTTTCCACCTTTACTCCTCAGCGCTAGCATTCGTATTTCCCACCCTTGATGAAGGGTTCGGACTTCCTGTTCTTGAAGCGATGCAGAGCGGCTGCCCGGTAGTAGCATCGGATCTGTCCTGCATACCGGAAATCGCCGGGGAAGCTGCCATCCTCATCGATCCCCGAAGTGTCACTGCACTGACGAAGTCGATGATCCTCCTGACTGAATCTCCGGGGAAGAGGAAGGAATACATGAGAAGGGGACTGGAACGGGCTTCCGGATTCTCATGGTCAAGGGCTGCGAGAGAGACCATGGAAGTTTACAGATCGGCCGTTCTATGAAATTGCCAGGCAGGACCACCTTCCTCGAGTTGCGTTGCCCGTCTCCTGCCAGACCTTTCCTCAGACTCGGCATAACCCTGGCTGGTTTTCTCCTCTGGGGAGTATTTCAGGGATTCCTGGCAGGTCTTCTAGATCTGGAAAGATCCAGTATTCCTAACTGGGCACTGCTGAGCTTCATCTCATTGATCGTATTCTTTCCATTCTGGAGACTGGTACCTGAGGTTGCCGGAAGGTTCGGATGGAAGAACGGCGGAATTGCTGCTGCGGCTTCGGCGGTTCTGTTCATTCCCTTTACAGT
>JBDLJP010000045.1:0-10870 GCA_039714295.1 Candidatus Fermentibacterota bacterium | reverse complement strand
CGAAGATGTCCGCGAGCAGGTTGCCCGAGAGCGCGCTCCCGCCGCCCGCGCCCCCCGAAGTCCCGACCCAGTTGATGTTCCAGTTGTTGCCGGAGTTGGCGAAGCGATGGCCCATCACGGCATCTCCGCCGCTGTAACCTGAAAGCAGTACAGAAACCGCACCGATTCTACCGGCAATCCTGAAAGCGTTTATTACATTTGGACTCATGCCGCTTCCGGAAAGACCGATAACAACATCTCCTTCTTCGGCGAGGTTTTTCAGCTGTTCCCCGAAAGTATTTGTATAATCCGTATCATTAGCCCATGCTGTTATAAGGGGTACGTTATCGGAGAGACTGACAGCTTTCAGCCTGGCTTTTCCGGGAGTAGCGGTACCTTTTGCAAGATCGCAGACGAAATGACTGGAAGTTGCGGATCCGCCTCCATTTCCGAAGATGAAAATTCTTTTTCCATTTTCGTAGGCCTCGAATATGATATTGACAAGTTCTTCAATATTCTTCAACGGAATCTTATGAACGAGCGTGCTTATCTGATCAAAATATCTGCTTATCTCTTTCCGCATGTTTTCTCCTATCAGAATACTTTCAGGTATTTATCGTCGGCGATGGTGCGCTCCGGTATTTCAGTTCGGGGCATTACAAGTGAGTTTTTCAATGCGCAGTCAGCTCCGATGACCGCACCTGATAGTACAACACAGTTCTCCAAAGAGCAACCATGCGAGATACTGGCGCCCTTCTGTGCCCAGAATGTTCCTTTGAGTTCAATATTGCCATAGGATTGAGTGTTCTCTATCAGTGTTCCGTTCAAGACATCAGAATTGTCCCTGTACGGGGTCAGCCTGCCTGAGAGCACATCATGACAGGCTGTCAGATAGCTTTTTGGTGTGCCGATATCTCTTGTGTACCCGCCGGGTGTATCTGCTGCCAGAGTTCTTCCTTTCCCGAGGAGTTCCGGAAATACGCTCATTCCGAAATCCGAGAACTCTCCTTTCCGCAGATGTTCAACCGCTGAGCTTCTGCAGATGTATAACCCCGAGTTGGCAAGGTTGGATTCTGCAATCTCATCGGGAGGTTTCTCCCTGAAATCAGAAACCCTTCCGTCCGGTTCAGTAATGACAATTCCCTTGCTTGATGGTTCCCCGGTAGGAGAGAGGGCGATGGTCACTTCAGAATTCAGCCTGCGATGAAGCTTCAGAAGTGAGGATACCGGCTGCCTTGTAAGATTGTCGCCATAAACAACCAGGAATTCCTCTCCGAGGAATGGAAGGGCTTCCCGCACTGCTCCGGCTGTGCCGAGGGGTTCTCTTTCCCTCTGAAAAATTGTCTGTACAGGAAGATCAGTCTTTTCAAGGTAATCTTCCAGCATATCCGCCATCCATGAACCGTTCACTACGACTGTATCGACGCCCAGTGAATGAAGGTGCAGCAATGTATCGTGGATAAGTGTGAAGCCGGCGATCCTGATCAGAGGTTTCGGAAGAGAATCCGTCAATGGTTTGAGCCTGGTTCCGAAACCCGCACACAGCAGCATAGCCTTCATTGCTTTTCATCCTCTTTCGGTACGGCGTATCTGATTAGTCCGTTTCCCAGATGAAGCAGCCGGGCTGCCCGGTAAAGGAAACGTTGCAGACCGAGACGGAAGTAAACTAAGCGGCCTAACCGCTCAAGCGGATTTCCCCTGTTTATCTCAGGAGGCTGAATCTGCATTCTTATAGCACCATAATTACCGGACTGCCTGGCACGTATACGAAATCCACCTTTCTCAAGAACCGCGTCAAGCGTTCCGGGCTGAAAGAAGTAGAGGTGAGCAGGAACAGCATCGGGTTCGATTGTTCCGGGTCTGAGTCCTTTTAACAGAGCTTCTGCTATCTCCTCCCAGTGATAGAGCTCCCAGGGGCATTGAACTACAAGTATCCCTGCCGGAGAGAGTAATTCGTGAATGCGTCTGAGCAGGTCATAGGGTCTGTGAATATGCTCAAGTACATCAAGAAGGAGAATTACATCAAAGGAGTGTACCTGAAGATCAGCTGATTCAAGATCCCCTGTATGGACTCGAAGACCCAGTTTATCGCGAGCGTATTCTGAAGACATCGGGCTTACTTCAACACCCTGCACATCCCATCCTTTTCCGGCAAGATAGTCCAGAAGGAAACCATAAGCGCAGCCAACCTCCAGAAGCCGCCTTCCTCCGGCATGACGAAGAAGGTCTCTGTGACGCCTGCTGAAGATGTTCATGAATGTGTCATGGTACTTTTCAAATGTTTTAAGGTAACCCTTATACCCGACATCACCGTCTTCGTAGTAGGATCTGCCGTACAGGTCGGCAAGCGCCTTTTCAGCAGGTCTTTCTGAAAGGTAAACAAACCCGCATTCACTGCATCGTACAACCGGCCAGGTATTCTGCACGCTGAGCAGAGCAGAAGAACCGGATCCGCAGAGGATGCAGTCAGTCTTTTCTCTCGGGAAGCTGCTCCAGTCCATTTTTCACCTTTTCCGATGTGTCAGTTCCGGTTGGACTTGACGCGGACTTGACAGGTACTTAAAAAACGGTGTCTGATCTTGTGAAATTAATCGGACACAGCATTGTAATAGAATGAATATCAATGGTCTGCACTATCCGGGGTTGACAATCGTCAACCCCTTGACAGATTAGACATCTACGTGCCCGTCTGAAATAAGGCTGGAACCAACTGATATCTGTTTGAATTATAACATGTGAGGCTATGCATAGCACATGAAAGGCGGCTCTTTTGGCGACAAAGCGTACAGAAGGAAGATCACTGGAATTGTACCTGAGAGAAATCGGGAGTAAGGAAACTCTCTCTTCAGCGGAGGAGGCTTCACTTGCAAAACGGATTCGCGCAGGTGAACAGGAAGCTCTGAACGAGCTTACGGAGGCAAATCTCAGGTTCGTTGTCAGCATCGCGAAACAGTATGCGAATCAGGGTGTTGCACTGGAAGACCTTATCAACGAAGGAAACGTAGGACTTATCAGGGCTGCAAAAGGGTTCGATGAAAGCAAAGGATGCCGCTTCATAACATATGCTGTATGGTGGATAAGGCAGGCTATCCTTCAGGCTCTTGCGGAGCAGTCAAGAATTGTCCGTCTACCTTTGAACCGGGTCGGGGAACTCTACAAAATGGGCCGTGCAGCAAGAGAACTTGGTCATTCTCTCGGCAGAAATCCATCTACGAATGAAATAGCTGATGAACTGGATGTTTCCAGGGGCGATGTTGAAGGTATGATGTCGATACACAGTACACACCTTTCACTTGACAGCCCTGTGTACGAAGGCAGTGATAAGACTTTCCAGGAGATGATCTCCGATGATGACGATGTCCCGCCGGATGAAGCAGTAGTTCAGACCGCCATGAAGAGAAGCGTGGCTGGAATGCTGGACATTCTCGATCAGCGCGAAAGAACTATAATCCAGCTGTTCTTTGGAATTAACACAGACAGAAGACATACACTAGCGGAAATTGGAAGAACAATGGGTATCAGCCGCGAACGAGTACGCCAGCTGAAGAACAGGGCTATTTCCAAACTCAACGATAAGACAGACAGCAAGAACCTGCTGCTCTACCTGAAATAGCAGAACGGCTTCTTTATGCCAATAGGTACAATTCAATGGCTCCCGCATAGATCAAGCAAAGCCGGCAGGAGGTTTATACTGACTGCTGCCCGGTTAAGGCTGATGATCCTTGCTGTTGCGTTATTTTTTGCAGGTATAGCTGCTCTCTTTTTTCATATCGGCGGAGTGAACGAGAGTGAACAGTATTCTGATAACAGACAGAGCGAAATAACTCTTTTTCGCGGAGAGATGTATCAGCTTTCTGAACGTGTCATGAACCTCCGTCTGCAGCTTGAAGAGATCAGCACCAGAGAGAAACAGGTACTTGTTGCGGGTGCTGGGCTGAACCTTGATTTCTCACAGCTTATCCCTCAGGCTAACCCTGTGAATGAACCTCCGGGAGATAACATGTTCAGGTACATAGATGATCTTGAAATGGAGATCATGCTGATGGAGAGGCTTGCCGCCGCCGAACTGATGGCCTACGATTCTCTTGCTGATTACCTGATGGGAAAGGATACTGAACTTGCACGAATTCCTTCGATCTGGCCTGTTGACGGCATATTTGTCAGCGATTTCGGACCAAGAATAGATCCTTTCACCGGTGCCGTCCGGATTCATAAAGGGATCGATCTTGCCTGTATTACGGGAACACCGATTTATGCTCCCGCTGACGGTGTGGTCGTTTTCGCAGGCTGGACCGGCGGATGGGGCTTGAATATCGTTGTCAGACACTCTGACAGGATCTCAACAAGGTATGCGCATTGTTCAGCGGCCTGCACTGTTGTGGGGCAGGAGGTCAACAGAGGAGACCTGATAGCGAGAGTAGGCTCAACGGGACGATCGATAGCTCCTCATGTTCATTACGAAGTCCTCATTAACGGTGTGCAGGTCGATCCGGAGGATTACATACTCAGAGAGGGATCGGATTCAGCGATTTTCTAGCCTTGTTTGTCAGTGGCAGTGACTGCTCTTCCCTCTGATTCTGATTATTAGCAATTACAGAATTTTCTGTCGTTCCGGATAAATTGATATATTCAACACTTGTTCTCTGAAACCCCGTGACGGTTCAGAAGTGATGTTTTACAGAGTGAAATATTGACAGGGAATTTATTCATGAGCGGTATCAGCCTGGTAAGTGCTTGTCTGTGCGGGATCCCCTGCAGGTACGACGGGAGATCAAAACCTGTTGAACTGTTCATTCGAATGCTCATTGAAGGTAAATGCATACCCTTCTGTCCGGAGCGGCTGGGAGGGTTGATTACTCCAAGAGAACCTGCTGTATTATCCGGGGGAGATGGCTTTTCCGTACTTGACGGAACAGCAGAGGTGATCCTCAGAGACGCAGATGGAGATGTTACCGCAGAATTTATCAGAGGCGCTGAGCTTTCGGTCATGTACGCCTTATCACTGAATCCGGAATCAATATACTTGAAGGAGAAAAGCCCTTCGTGCGGTGTCAGGTGTGGAGAAAACATGCCTGGAGTCGCAGCGGCTGCTTTGATCAGGGAGGGTTTCAGAGTGGAGGGGATCGAATGAAAAAAGAAATCCATCTCTGGGAGGGATACGGTCCTCTTTTCTCGCTGGAGGAGCGGGATGTTTATTCAATTGATATGAAAGAGGTCCAGTTCTACCTTGACCTTCGAAAGAAGTACCCCGGGAAATGTATGGAGCTGGGCGCGGGTGACGGCAGGCTTACAGAACTTTTTCCCGATGGTTCGCTGGTTGTTGCTCTTGAACCTTCCGGCTCGATGCTGAGTTCCTGGTCTGCTGAGCTGCAGAGAGGAATCTCCCGGGTTCGGGGGATAGCGCAGCACGTGCCTCTTAGAAAATCATCCCTGGATCTCGTTCTTTTTCCGTACAACGGGATACATTGTATTCTTGATCGAGACGAAAGAATATCCGTATTCAGAGAGATAGCAGCAGTACTGAAACCGGGCGGAATGTTCTTTGCTGAAGCATGTCCCGGATTTGATAAACGTCAGGAAGAGAATAGAAAAGAAAGATACGATTACAGACAGAACGGCACTTCCCTGAAACTGGTAGAGTCGGTAAGCCATGATTATGCAAAAGGTCTGATTATCTTCGATATGGAGTACTCAGGTTCTGCAGTGCCGGACGGCACTGTTGATATCTCCCTTGAACTGGCTCTTATATCAGCGGGTGAACTGCTCAGTGATATGAAGAATGCCGGTTTAAGAATAACCTCGATCTGGGGTGATTATGACCTTTCTCCCTGGGCTTCGGATGATTCGCCAAGGCTTCTTATACTGGCTGAGAGGAATTGAAGAATGATTGTTTTGATCAGAATGCTGGTTATCGGTCTTATTTCTGCAGGAATGTCGGATGTAAGGGAACCCTCTGTATCCCCTGACGGTATGGAAGTGGTATTCTGTTTCAGGGGAGATATATGGGAGGCGCCTGTATCAGGCGGCACCATGAGATGCCTTGTCCCGGGTGAAAGCATCGAGACATCACCCAGTTATTCTCCTGATGGGCGTTTCATAGCTTTTACCAGCAGCAGGAGCGGTGGCGGAGATGTCTATTTCATGGATGCTTCAGGCGGAAGCTCAACCCGACTGACCTATCATGCGGCTTCAGACAGGGTACTCTGCTGGAGCGCTGATTCGAAAAACGTCTTTTTCCAGTCTTCCCGTGAGGGAGGAACCTCATGGGTCTACTCCGTTCCGGTGACCGGCGGGACTCCATCTCCTGCTGCAAGGGTTGAAACAAAAAATATCTGTCTGCTGCCACGCGGTCTGGCGATAGAGAGAGGGTATACCAGCTGGTGGAGGAAGCATTACAGCGGTTCCGCCTCAAGCAGGATATGGACAGGTCAGGGAACCGACTGGGAGCTGCTTGATGATTCTCAGCTTGACTCCAGGTGGCCCATGTATTCAGCCCTGATTGATGAAGTTCTTTTCATACGGGAGGATTCGGACGGACATGCCGCATTATGGAGCATGCAGGCAGGGGGAGAGCCGCTACAGAGAACGTTCTTTACCGATGGAGATATAACATTCCCTTCTATAAACACAACAGGCAGAACAGTTGTCTTTGAATTCAACGGCGGGCTTTATTCTCTGAGTGTTCCTGAATGGACTGCAACCGAAATCCAGCTGGTTCCGGGAGCGGATTTTTCATTTCCACTTGAGTATGGGGAGTCGGTTGGATATTTCACCGATTGTTTTGATATAGATTCATCAGGCACACAGGTTGCTGTAGTGGGAACCGGTGATCTTTTTGCGGGAACCATCGAGGACGGCAGCATAGAAAATATCGTTCAGATCTATGCAGGCCCATGGAGAGCCAGAGATCCGATCTGGAGCCCTGACTGTATGACACTTGTTTTCAGCCTTGAGCATGACGGGAAAGTTCAGCTGGCCCGGAGCTTCGCAGAAAGCCCGGATTCTCTGCTTACGAATTCCACATTCCCGGAGATCGACATTCTTTCTACCGCTTCCAATGTAGCGTTCAAGCCCGAATGGGCGCCTGATGGAGAACGGATATCCTATCTGGATCGGGATTCCAGGCTGCATGTGTTCAATGTAATAACAGGGCATGATATAAGGGTCTGCGATACTCCGAACATTATCCATCATTCCTGGTCCCCTGACAGCAGAATGCTTGCTTTCAGCGCGCCGGTCCTGGCACACCGGGAAGAGATATTCATCGTACCATCCGCTGGCGGTGATCCTCGCAATATCAGCAGGCATCCTAACGACGATTTTCAACCCCTCTGGCCTGATGATGGTCGTAGAATCCTGTACGCGAGCCGGACTGACGACGGAAATTATTCCATTAAGCAGGTCTGGTTCTCGAGAGATGCCTGGGACAGTGATTCCGATGAACGGGAGGAACTTCTGGATCAGCCGCTGGAAACGGTTGATATCGAATGGGAGGGTCTGCAGAGGAGGACCGAAACACTTTGCACTGTGGAAGGTTACTACGACTTTTACGGCGCTTCTCCTGACGGCAGGATAATAGCGTTGCCCGGATGGGATGATCAGGGAAGAATGGATCTCTGGACAGTTGACTGGAAAGGTGAATCTCTCCAGAGAGTAACATATTCGGGGGAGTATCCCGGAGAGATCTTCGTAAACAATGAAGGTAACATCCATTACATTTCCCTCAGCGGTTCATTGCGGAACGCGTCCGTCGGGGCGGGTATCAGCGGTACGCTCGGATGGCAGATGCCGGTATGGCGTTCCATATCATCGATTCAGGCTCAGAAATTCGATGAAGCATGGAGGCTGCTCAGAGATAATTTCTACGACCCGGGAATGCATGAAGTTGACTGGGATTCCATCAGAGTAATGTACCGCGAAAGAGCTGTTTCAAGCGTTATCAATGAAGATTTCAACGATGTTCTAAGGAGAATGCTCGGAGAACTCTCCGCTTCCCATCTCGGTATTTACGGACCCTGGGATTTCGATTTAACTCCTGCTGCCGGCTCTATTGGGATCATACCCGATTGCAGCTGGGCCGGACCCGGTATTCTTGTGGACAGCGTAATTCCCTTTTCCCCTGCCGACCTCGAGGGTTCGCGCCTATCTCCCGGTGATATCATCCTTACAGTTCACGGTATGGATGTCGGACCTGAGGATAATCTGTACAGGGCATTGCTGCAGAGAAGGAACCGGATAACAAGGTTGAGAGTCAGCCGTTCCGGCGACCTTTTTGATGTCGATATCGAGCCTGTTTCCACACGGTCAGTTCGGACGCTCCTTTATGATGAATGGATCGAGCAGAACAGAAGAGATGTCGCCAGACTGACAGGAGGGAGGATCGGGTACCTTCACATACCTTCCATGAGCAACAGAAGTGTGGAGAATTTTCTGATCGATCTATTTGCCGAGGGTCTCGGAAGTGACGGCATGATAATCGATGTCCGCAACAACGGAGGCGGAAACACCCACGATGAGATAATTCGTGAACTGGGACGCCCTGTGTATATGTTTTCGACTGACAGGCACGGGAATGTTACCTTTGAACCGCTTGGAGTCTGGCAGAAACCGCTTGTACTGCTCATAAATGAAAGGTGTTATTCAGACGCTGAGATATTCCCGGGAGGATGGAAAGAGCTGAACCTTGGTCCTGTTGTGGGCGAGACTACCTACGGCGCGGTGATAGGCACATCCGATGTGACCCTTGTAGACGGTACCGGATTCAGGATACCCGGGACCGGCTGGTTTACGCTTACGGGAGATAATCTTGAGAACAGCGGTATAGAACCCGATATTCATGTACCTGAACTTCCTGCAGATGCCGGGCAGAACATAGACAGACAACTGGAAGCCGCAGCAGCAGCCATCATGGATCTTCTCTGATGTACGGGGGTTTTCTCCGACTAGTCTGATATGTATCTTTGCCGGACTAATGGTGTTGACTGAAAAAGCAAACCGAAAGGAGCAACTGATGAAAAGGACTGTTGTTACAATGCCAGGAGATGGTATTGGAGGCGCAGTACTTGACGAAACTCTGAGAGTTCTGGAAGCTGTAGGATTCGAAGCCGATTACGTTCACGCGGATATCGGATGGGAATTCTGGAAGAAGGAGGGGAATCCTCTCCCTGACAGAACGATTGACCTGCTTGAAAAGCATAAGATCGCACTGTTTGGAGCTATTACATCCAAGCCGAAGGATAAGACTCTTGCAGAACTTGACCCGTCCCTGCGGGACAAAGGACTTGTCTACTACAGTCCTATTGTAGCTATGCGGCAGCACTTTAACCTTGATGTCTGCATGAGACCATGTATAGCCTTTTCAGGCAATCCCCTCAACTTCATACGCAGAGGTCCCGGTGACACGATAGAAGAACCTCCAGTGAATGTGGTTGTATTCAGGCAGAATACGGAAGGGTTGTACGGCGGTGTGGAATGGACCGACCCTCCGGATAATGTTTACGATGCACTTATGAGCCATCCAAAATTCGAGAAGAACTTTGCTGATGTTCCCAGGAAGGATCTTGCCGTCTCCACCAGGATATTCTCCAGAAATGCCTGCAGAAGGATTCTTTCAGCTGCATTTGAACATGCGGATAAATTCGGCTACAAGAGCGTTACTATCTGCGAGAAAGCCAATGTTATCCGTGAGACAAGCGGTATGATGAGGGAAGAGGGAAAGAAGATCTCGGAGAAGTATCCCGATATCGCTCTGTGGGAGACGAATATCGATGCTCAGATGATGTGGCTTACGAAGAATCCCGAGGATTACGGTGTGATAATTTCGGGCAACATGTTCGGTGATATCGTTTCCGATGGTTTCGCAGGACTGGTTGGCGGTCTCGGATTTGCCTGCAGCGCCAATATAGGAGAGGAAGTCGCTGTCTTCGAGCCCACACACGGTTCGGCTCCCAAGTATGCGGATTACGAAGTATCCATAGTGAACCCGATGGCGATGATACTCTCCGCCTGCATGATGCTTGACCACATCGGCGAGACGGAAAAGGCTGCAAGAATAAGAAATGCAATCAAGACCGTTATCGCCGAAGGTAAAGTCAGCAGCTATGACATGCTGAAGCTGAAGGGCTCGCAGGATGTTCTGGAAAAGGGAGCTGCAAGCACAACTGAGATGACAGATGCAATCATCAGCGCACTGAGCTGACCTGATTCCGGCAGAATTCTCTGATCGGCCCGGTTTGAACAGAAACCGGGCCGATCAATCTCACTCAAGGAACTGCTGACCGATTATTGGCTATATATGGCAGATCTGACTACTCAACCTATGCGAAAGGAAAAGCATTGAAGAAGTATATGCCCCTGCTGCTGGCCATCCTTGCGGGTGCGGTAATGTCAAATCAACCTGGCGAGGCACTTGAAAATCTGGTTGACGCCTTCTACGAAGGTGATGCGGGCACTGTTGAAGCCGGTCTTTCCTCGAATTCAATCAATATGCTCAGTATGATGCTGATGATGGTTAAAATGCAGCCGGATCAGGCTGCTGCCGAGATCTCAGCTGAGTTTGAGATAGCACTGACGGGAGATGAACTGGTCAACTGGACAACCACAGATTTCATTCGCGTTCTCATCAGCGCCCCCGGTATTACCGATAAGCTTCCACAGAGAGAGGATATAGAATTTTCCAGCTATGATATACAGGGAGACAGCAGTACAGTATTCCTGAACATCCCTGATTATCCCGAGAATATTGCAATAGCAATGGTGCTGGAAGGGAACGACTGGAAACTTGGCGAAAGCTTCCTGCAATCGGAACTATAACAGGGAAGGATTACAGATGAAAAAAAAGATTGAGGCGCTTTTCAGAGAACAGCTTGATAAGATCAGTGATCCGGAGCTC
>JBDLJP010000044.1:0-11054 GCA_039714295.1 Candidatus Fermentibacterota bacterium | reverse complement strand
ACAATAACAGGCAGACTGGCCCTTGAAACCTGCGGAGAGAACACCAGACAGGAGGAGTTCTGGGAGGGAACCGCACCTCAGGATTACTGTACTCTTCATGACTATTCAACTGGAACTTTTCTCCCCGATACGACTCTTCCCGATTTCACAGAATTTGACATGAATTACACTAATGACGGAGTGAACTGATGCCTCCATTCTGGTTTATCATACTTGCGTTTCTTGTCCTGATTCTCTTTTTCCTGGCGTGGCGCCTCATCAAATCTCCCACCTGGAAACAGCTCCAGCTGAGGAAAGCAGCTAAAATCGCAGCAGCTGGAAAAACTGACAACATGATAGAATTCCTGAAAAGGAACATGAACAAGAAGAGTGTTTCCGATCCGCTGACCAACGCTCTGATTTATTTCTATATCAAATCCGGTCAGTACGATGAGGCTGAATCCATTATCCTTCAAGCGGTTGAAAAAGGAGATGACAGCGCCATGGCGCTGGCTCAGCTTGGTTACGTGGCGGGTGGCAGGAAAGATCACAAAAAGGCAGAGGAGCTCTATAGAGAAGCTCTGAAGCGTGACGATTCCCTTAAGCCAACTATGAATATGAATATAGCAGGAATGCTGATTGAACTTGGCGAGCGGCTCGATGAGGCGGAAGAGCTTCTGACCGAGGCTCTTGAACTCAGAGAAGGCTCCGCCAGAAGCGGTATTCATGTTAATCTGGCAATGCTTTATCTCAAGAGGAATCAGCCTGTTGACGCCAGAGTACAGGCAATGACCGCATACGAGCTCATTCCCTCTGGAAGCATTATTCTCGCCGGCAGCAGAGCCAATGCACTAGCACTGGCATCCAGGGCATGCTCTATGCAGGGTGAGTCGGATGAAGCATCAAAGCTTGCCTCAAAAGCGCTTAAGCTGATAGAGGATCTTCCTGGAATGAACGTGCTTGCCGGGGAACTGAAGCACATGGTAAAGGACGACAGACAATCCACGGAGAAGTGATCCCTTGAAGAAAATGATCTGGTCACTCATCCTTGCTGTAGCTGTATACACGATCATCATATTCTTATCAGACGCAAAGGAAGCTGGTAACGCAATATCAGGCATTTCCCTCTTCTGGATACCGCTTTTCCTTTCACTGTCTCTTCTCAATTACCTTCTGAGATTCTTTAAATGGCATTATTTTCTCGGACGGATAGATCTGTACATTCCCCCGAAGGAGAGCCTTGCAGTATTCATTGCGGGGTTTTCGATGACCGTCACACCCGGCAAACTCGGTGAACTCCTGAAATGCTACCTTTTGAAGGAGAGAAGGAATATCCCTGTCTCAAGAACCTCTCCGGTGGTGGTAGCAGAACGGATAACTGATCTTATCAGCATGATCTTCATTGCCATTATCGGTCTTGCCCTCGTTCAGCACCGGGGTGCAATGGTGGCAATAGGCGCGGGAATTGTATTTGTTTTTGCGATAATGATATTCCTGCTCTGGGAGAAGGCATTCGGATTTCTCACCGGCCTGCTCTGCAGGGTAAAAAAGGTAGCTAAGCACCGCGGAAGTTTCGAAAAATTCCACAGGAACTGCTCATCTCTGCTGGATTTGAAAAGTCTTCTGATCTCCGTTCCCCTCGGAATTCTGTCATGGGGCGCGGAAGCTCTCGTGCTATGCCTGGTGTCCATTTCTCTGGGAATAGAACCGGGGCTTTCTGTGGGGCTTGCCCTGCTCGCTCACTCGGCTGGAACCATAGCGGGAGCAGTCTCCATGATACCGGGAGGCCTCGGTCTCACGGAATTAACAATAGGGGCAATTCTCCTCAGTGCCATGCCGGAATCAGATGCGGCTGTAACAACTCTCATCATGCGTTTTGCCACACTCTGGTTCGCCGTACTGCTCGGAGTGATCGTGCTTGGAGTAATTAAAAGGAAGACCAGGTACTAGTCAGTCAGAAGGGTGGAGCTGTTCTCGGTCTGCTGCATATAATCAGAGTTGATGAAGTCACTATTTGTATCCATATCAGGAACAGCGCCCAGAACACAGCTCTGTACAAAATCAGGGACACCGCCCAGAACGCAGGATCCCGCTGATCCGGGAGTTCCCCCGCCCTGACAGGTGGCTAACCAGCCTCTGTTCAGACCCTGATTGAGAGGGATCAGTTCCGGTTTCTCATACTTTTCAGAAAATCTGTTCATTACAACCTCATTTGAATTTTTTCATACACAATATATTATGGTCAGAGATGACTGTTTCTGTCAAGTATTACCAGAAGAATTTCCTTACAATCCTGCAGTGCAATCGTACAATGCAGTCCGGTACCGCTTCCGCATGTGCAAATGGTTCTCTTCCGGGTTTCATCCATAACCCTTTTCTTAAAACACCGATGACTCTCAGGAACTTCTTTTCCGGATCTGCTGTTAGGGGTGAATCGGATCCGCTTCTGTCCCCTGCAGTATGCAGAAGGATTGTATCGCTATCCTGCATACTTTTCGCGATGCATCTGTGAACAACAGGATTCGGACTATTGTGAGATATTACGATGATGTCACCGGGAGCTAACGCTTCGGCTGTTACTGCTCGGGCTCTTAGAATGTCTCGTGGGATAAACTCCGGCCACATCGAGGTTCCTTTTACAAAACCGTAGAAGAGTCCCCCCCTCTTATTCCGGAAGTTCATAATCCCCGATAGTCTCAATCAGCGCGGTGAGTGATCCGGGATCTGAATAACGCAGAATGCAGACAGGGAACCTGCCGCAGATCTCAGATACTGCATTTCTGAAAGCCGGTCTTTCCTCTGGAGTAATATCCCTGTAAGCCATCAGAGACCTCTCCCTGAGTATCCTGTACGCAGCGTAAAGGGGATTGAGCCTCGCTATGACTCCCGGTTCTCCCTTTTCCAGAAGGATAAGTGATTCAAGCTCGACCGCTTCCGGTCTTCTGCCCGACTGCCATGTCCAGCTGGCGCAGGGGATAACTCTCCAGATATCATCAGTACCTCTTGAAATAATCGTACTGTCATCACCAAGGATATCAAATCCGCTTCCTGCCAGGATCTCTGCAGCGGTACTTTTTCCTCCGCCCGAGGGAGCCAGAAACAGGATACCTTTTGCGTTATGGGCTGCAGCCGAAGCATGAAAAACCGCTCCCCTTCCCCTTACTGCCCTTGCCTGAGCTCTCAGTATTGATTTACGCATCCGGCTGTATTTTCCTTGTCTGCGGGAAAACCCCGGCTCTATCCGCTTCCCTGCACATCCAGTAAGCTGAAGTAAAATTACTATTTGAGTAAAAATTCTGCATTACGCAATTACCAAGACACCTGTTCTTATGAATGCAGTTTCCGCATATCCCCTCGAATTCAGCGGGAACCTGAACTCTGAGTTTCGCAAGCAGTTCAGAATTATTCCATATATCCTCAATATTGTCTTTCAGAAAATTGCCCATCACGAGCTCACCGCATGAGAATCCGATACCGCAGAAGGATATCCCGCCATCGGGCAGTACTCCAAGCAGATTGTGAATCGGGCACCGTCCCGAATACTTAATCCGATTCAGAGGAAGTAAAGCAGGAGGCAGGTCAAGAATTACTGACATTCCGCAGCTGCGGAGCAGCTCATCCGCGAAGCTCAGTATTGTGTGAATTCCGCCCCGATGATCAAGAAGAGATTCACCTCTTCCCACCGGCTGCACAGGATTTATCTTAAGGCTTGATACCCCTTCATTCCGGCAGAATGAAGCCATTTCAAGGACAGGCTGTACTTCAAATGCTGCAGTGGACATGATTATCTGTGTGCTGATTCCCCTTTTCACCAGTTCCCCGATGAATGCGACTGACCTTTTCCAGGCTCCGGGAGTGTTTCTGAAATCATCATGTTCTCCAGAAGAAACACTATCAAGACTTACAGAGACAGACCCCGGCGGATACTCTTCAAACAGGTCCCAGAGACCATCTGGAACAAGCGTCCCGTTGGTTTCAATATCAACGGTCAGTTTTTGAGTGTGCTCCGCAGAGATTCTGTACAATTGAGTAAAATCGGATCTCAGCAGCGGTTCCCCGCCCGTGAATTTCAGGTTTATAAGACCAAGTTCAACTGCCTGTTCGAGAAGCCCTGAAAACTCCTCCGGAGTGAATTCCATTTCTGAACGTTTCCTGGTTTTGAAAGGGGTTGCGCTTCGCTCGGGTGCTATCCAGCAGTGCAAGCAGCCAAGATTGCACTCTCCCGAGGGATTAACGTACAGATGTTTCAGTGGCGGGATTATCATTTTTCAGTCAGAAGGAATTCTGCCTCAGTAAGTTCTCTGAGGAAAGAGTCCAGATCTTTCTCCAGGTCTGTTTCATCAGGATAAAGTCTCTTAAGTTCATCCAGAATCTGGCTTCTCCTCTTACCCTTCTCAATCAGATCACATATTCCCCATGCCACATTTTCCACAAGTTTCAATTCACCTGTATCCACATTGAAGAGAATGCCCCCTTCAGGTTCCTCCCTGAAGACAACATTATCAGGATATTTGATCTTTTCCATTTAAAAGCCTTTCAGGTTATGGAACATTGACCCGGCCTCCGGGGTAATATATTACTAGAGTAGTATGCGGAGATACCATATTCAAGGAGAAGATTCAATTATGAGGATAGTACTTATTGCATTGCTGCTGTCAGTTTCATCCGCAGTTCTGGCCGCTGGCCTTGAACCGGCGGATTTCTCGCTTATTGAACCGACAGGTTCCTGGTTCGCTCCTGATTTTTCCGGCTATGCAAGTTTCAGTATGGTCAGCGGAGGCGGTCGAACTCTGGGAACCGGTCTTACGGTCGGAACAATGTCGTTTTCCCTTCACCCGGACTGGTACGCTTCTATTGATATAGGATATTCGAAACTCTACGATTTCCAGGGATTTTCGACCGGCAGGATTCTTGGCGGACTGGATCTCAGGTGGCAGCCGTCTGATGATTTTATGTTTCAATTCCATATCAGCGGTTCTCTTCCGGATTCCACACTGACAGGATTCTGAAAACTGCTTCCTGAACAGTACTTCCTTACATTCTGCCTGTTTCTGCTGACTGTATCACCCGGCGACTCGCTTACCAGGGCGGGCAACCTCCCGGACGCGCTTCCAGTATTGTATGAAGAGATAATGGAAGATCCATGTAATCCATGGCTTCTGTACCGCTTCGCCTGGGTCTGCAACAGAATGGAGCAACCTTCTGATGCTCTCGAACCCGCCCTTGCCGCCTGGAGGATCGAACCAGACAATCAGTGGTATCTTTCTGAATACTTCCGGGCTCTGAAAAACCTTGAGATGTACGATGAATTACTCGGCTTTGGAGATTATGTAAGAGGTGGAGGTGTATGCCGTTACTATCTTGCCGCCACCGAGCGGGTTCTGGGTCTCTTTCCTTCTCCTTCGGTTACATATCTTCTTACTGCCTCCGTCTCCGGGGATGATTCAGCAGCAGCGGATGCATGTGTATGGCTTGCCGTGCTGCTTGGGAATGAAGCCGGACCTGACAGTATTATCTCTCTGCTTGAAACGGCCGCATTTCTTCAGCCGGACGTTGTTTTCTACAGATGTCTCCTTGCGGAAAAATTCGCGGAGAACGGAGAAACAGAGCGTTCAAGAGAACTGCTTCATTCTATCAGACTGGAGGGATCAGCCGGTTATTCCTACTGGCAGGCCTGTGCGTCACTCGCTGAAGCAGAGGAGGATACTGAAAGGCGTATCTGGGCTCTGAGGAGAGCCAGGAGTTACAGGGTCTGCCCTGAATCCGGCCGAAACCTGGGCTGGGCTCTGTATCTGTCCGGGAGAGATGCTTTAAGGGAGGGAAAAGTGCTTCTTTCAAGGGATAGGCTTCTGGAGGCCGCCAGTCTCGGCGATTCTTCGGAGGCTTACGTCCACAAAGCGGATTCACTGCTGGAGCTGATATATGAGTTTGAAAACTCTGTTTCTGGTTATCATTAGTATCATCCTGCTTCTCATCGCGGGAAGATGCCTTAAGAGGCCTCCGTGGCCGGGAGCGGGTGATGAGACGAAAGACAGAACATATGAGATTCAATCCAATTGAATAATGATGTTTCAGAATCCGGATATTTTCATTATTATACAATTTGTAAACTGTTGATATTAATAAGTACGATGAACGCTTCAATGGTCGGAGGATAGACGCTGTGTTCAAGAAAGTGGTTAAGTCATTTTTCGGTGACAGACAGAATAAGAAAATCTCATCTCTTCAGCCCTTTGTCGATGAGGTGAACGAACACTTCAGCAAACTTGAGCCGCTTTCTGATAATGAATTGAAAGATTATACAAGGCAGTTCAGGATAAGGCTGGTGAACGGTGAAACCCTTGATGACATAATGTGTGAAGCCTTCGCGGTCGTTAAGGAATCCTGCAGGAGGCTTCTCGGACAGTCCTGGATGGTCAGCGGACACGATGTTGAATGGAATATGGTTCCCTTCGATGTTCAGCTGATGGGTGCAGTGGTGCTTCACCAGGGTAAAATAGCCGAGATGGCTACAGGTGAGGGGAAAACACTCGTCGCAGTTATGCCGATGTATCTGAACGCACTCGAACTGAATCCTGAATGGCTGGAACTTGCTGAAGAGAAATTCGGTGATGACCCTGAGAAATGGGAGTTTGAACCTATCGGGGATGTTCCCGCAGGAAAGGGTGCCCATCTTGTAACCGTAAACGATTATCTGTCAAAAAGGGACGCTGACTGGATGAGCGGTGTCTACGAGTACCTGGGTCTCTCCATCGGATGCATACAGATGGACATGAACCCCGAGGAACGAAGGAAGCAGTACCTGAAGGACATTACATACGGTACTAACAACCAGTTCGGCTTTGATTACCTTCGGGACAATATGGCTGTTCATCTTTCGACCAGGGTTCAGCGTAAGCATAACTACGTTATCGTGGATGAAGTAGACAGTGTCCTTGTTGATGAGGCCAGAACTCCACTGATCATCTCGGGTCCTGTAGCGCGTTCAAAGAACCGTTACAAGGAATACAGGAACGATGTCAGTAAACTGGTCAGAAAACAGACGCTTCTGGTCAATGGAATAGTCGCAGAAGCAGATGGACTCTGGGAAAAAGGGAATGAGGAAGAGGCTGCCCTTCTGTACCTTAAAGCAAGGAAGGGAGCTCCGAAGCAGAAGAAACTAGTCCGTTCGCTTCAGGATCCCGATCGCCTGCAGGCTATCCAGAGGATGGAAGGAGTTCTCCTGCGTGAGAAAAAGGCTCATGAACTGGAGGAAGATCTTCTTTTCGCCCTGGATGAGAAGGAGAAATCAATCTCACTCTCGGAGTCCGGCAGGAAAACACTCTCTCCGAATGACCCGGATTTCTTTCTGCTTGAGGATATTGGAGACGGCATAGCCGAGATAGAACTTCAGGATATCCCCGAGGAGCAGAAGCAGGAACAGAGAAGACAGACTTATCATGAGCATTCCCATAAAGCCGAAGCTCTGCATAATATTGATCAGCTCCTGCGAGCCTTTCAGTTATACGAGAAGGATGTGGAGTACGTTGTCCAGGATGGAAGAGTGGTGATCGTAGATCAGTTCACCGGAAGACTCATGCCTGGAAGGCGTTTCAGCGACGGTCTGCATGAAGCTCTGGAAGCCAAAGAGAATGTCGAGATAAGAAGCGAAACCCAGACCCTGGCAACCATTACCATACAGAATTACTTCAGAATGTACTCGAAGCTTGCCGGTATGACGGGAACAGCTGAGACAGAAGCCGATGAGTTCGAAAGCATTTACAACCTCGATGTGGTTGTCATACCTACGAATGTTCCTGTAATAAGACAGGATTTCAACGATCAGGTTTACAGGACCCGTCGGGAGAAGTACACAGCGATAATCAACGAGATCCAGAGGCTTCATTCTATGGATCAGCCGGTTCTTGTGGGAACGGTTTCGGTTGATATTTCAGAACTGCTCTCCAAACTGCTCAAGGCAAGGAAAATTCCTCACAGCGTTCTCAATGCCAAGCATCACCTGCAGGAAGCAGAAATAATAACAAGGGCGGGTCAGAAAGGCGCGGTTACGATAGCGACAAACATGGCCGGACGGGGAACGGACATTAAACTGGCCGAATCGATAAAGACATTAACGGATAAGAACGGTGAAACCATTCCCGGCGGTCTTTTCGTCATAGGTACAGCAAGGCATGAATCCAGAAGAATAGACAGGCAGCTGCGAGGAAGATGCGGCCGTCAGGGAGATGCCGGCGCCAGCAGATTCTACCTTTCTCTTGAAGATGATCTTTTCAGACTGTTCGCCTCGGAGAAGCTCATTGATTTCATGAAAAAGAGCGGAGGAGAGGATGAGGGAGAACCGATCGAGCACTCGCTTCTGACAAAGGCCATACAGAGAGCACAGAAAAGGGTTGAAGAGTACAACTTCGGTATCAGAAAACATCTGATCGAGTACGATGATGTTGTGAACCGTCAGCGTGAAGTGATATACGACAGGAGGCTTCAGGCACTGACCGGAGACGAACTCTCAGAAGAAGTGATCGACATGATAAGGGCTGTATCGCAGCACATTCTCACCGAGGCAATAACCGATGAGACAGATGTTGAGGAATGGAATCAGGAAAGAGCACAACTCCTGCTGGGCGAGATATCGGGAACCAGGTATGACCTTTCCAGTCTCATGTCGGGAGATTATTCCGCCGGGGATGCGAGGAATGCTGCTGCTGATATGGTTCTTGATTACTATTACATGAAGAAAGAGAAGATAGGTATTGAACTGTCTGAAGAGCTTGAAAAACGGGCGGTTCTCAGCTCCATAGATTCCATGTGGAGGGAACACCTGTACGGGATAGATCATCTGAAGTCCGGAATTAATCTAAGGGCTTACGCGCAGCGTGATCCGCTTGTGGAATTCAAGAAGGAAGCTTTTGGTCTTTTTGAGGAACTGCTTGACAGGATCGATAAGCTGGCAGTCAGACAGGTTCTTTCTCTATGGCCCGCGAATGCACGGACCGGTCTTCCTGAGAACCGCCAGATAAGCGGTAACGCGATGCATCCCTCTTCAGTTCTTCCAGCTGCGGGTTCTGTCCCGGGACAGGCACCGCAGAAGAAAGGCGGAAGACCGGAAACGATTGTAAGGGAAAATGCCAAGGTCGGAAGAAACGATCCGTGTCCATGCGGAAGCGGAAAGAAGTACAAGAGATGTTGCGGAGAATGAAAGGAGATAACGATGGCTGAAAACGGCAAAGGTGAATTCTGGGCATTCGTGGCGGGGGCTCTGGCCGGAGGGATATTCGCGCTTCTGTATGCACCTGCAAAAGGCGAGGAAACCAGGGAGAAGGTTCGCGCAACGACTGAAGACCTCTACGGCAGGGGGGAGGAATTCTATACTCATTTCCGGGCTGAGGCTGAAAAGCTGATAGCCGAAGGAAAAAAGATGGTCGATGAGGTTTCCACCACCGGGAAAGAGAAATACGATGAGATGATCGAGAAGCTTGATGAAACCAGGGATAAGCTCGAGCAGGCAAAAGAAAAGGGTATGGAAAAGGTCGAGGAGATTATAGAAAAAGTCGAAGAGATCAAGGTAAAAACTGAGAAAAAGGCAAAGAAACCCGCTGAAAAAAGTGCAGAAAAATAGATCGGTTATCATCTGGGGTGACGGCGCAGTCGGAAAAGGACTGGCCGTTGCCCTTTCAAGTTCTTTCAATGTTCTTATCGCGGGACCGCAGGGCAGCGGCCGCGGTATCATGGAGCTTGCATCCTCTGGCGCGTTCTCAGGAAAAGGCACCATCGAAAAAGTCGAATCCGGTGACCGCATCCACTCTGATTACTGTGTTGTGGCTCTGAAAGCCTACGATCTGAAGTACGCAGCTGAATATGTAATGGACTCAACAGATGATCGCTGTATCTGTGTCACAAATGGAATGGGTCTGGAAGAGGAATGGGGGAAATCCTGGAATGACAGAGTTGAACCTGCCGTTCTCACCGCAGGTTTCCACCTTCTGGACAGATATTCTGTTGAAACTACAGAAGGCGATCTGACAGTATCGGCAGAAGGAAGAGCATTCGATCTCTTCGCGGAAAGCTGGCTCCGTGTTGTTCCAACTAACGAGATGGAAACAGTCCGGTGGGCCAAATGGCTGGTAAACAGTGTTATCAACCCGCTGGGAGCTCTCTCGGGCCTCAGGAATAATCAGCTTATTGAAGCTGGTCTCGGTACAGCCGCAGATAGACTGTTCACGGAACTGGAAGTGGTAATACCCGCTGATCTGCGCAATACCTCGGCAGAAAAAGCGAGAGAAATGATGGATTTCCTGCTCGATACTTCATCCAATATGTGCAGTATGCTCCAGGATGTTCTCTCCGGAAGGAAAACTGAGATTGAATTTATGACAGGATTGTGTAAAAAGAAACTGAAGGACAGTTGTCCCGCAGCTGCTGTTGTCTCCGGTCTTGTATCCGCGGGAGCTTATCAACCCTCCGAATAGTTGCAGTTCCCCGTGTTACTCTTCTTCTTCCTCACCCATCCAGGTACCCTTGTCAAGTATCTTCCACACAGGTTTACCTGTGATCTCCCTGAGATCTTCAAGTACATCAAGCTGGGTGGCATCGATCTGGAGTGACTGCTTGAACATGTCAACGGCGTCCTCTTCCTGGGCAATAATCGCAAAAAGTCTTCCCATGGTGTTGTAAGCCTCAGTAAGCTCAGGATCAAGTTCGGCAGCCTGTTCGAGGAATTCCATGGCTTTATCTATCATTTCCTGCTCATCGAGCTCTATTTCCCAGATCTCTTTAGTGGGGATATTGTCGAGCAGTGACATCGCCCAGCACAAACCTTTGCCAAGGTAGATCTGAGGATTATCAGGATCCAGCTTGATAACTGTATCGTACATATCAAGAGCTTCCTCAGGACTGCGATCCTTTCGAATGATCTCAGCCAGGTTAAGGCGGGCGTCGATATCATCAGGATTATGTCTGATGAACTCCTCAAGAGTATCTCTGGTTATTAGCTCCATCTTGGGTGTCTACCTCCATAGGTGTTTTCACGGTTCCGCCTTCATTACTTACTGCGGAAGCTTTCGTCAACCCCCTTTTAT
>JBDLJP010000043.1:0-11216 GCA_039714295.1 Candidatus Fermentibacterota bacterium | reverse complement strand
CAGAAGGGCTTAGCGGAAAAGCTGAAGCAAATTAAGGCTAAGAAGGTGTTGATGATCTTCAATGCCTGTCATTCAGGCAGCCTGCAGACCCAGGCCTTCGGTTCTGGCCTTTCTGCCGATGGAAACCAGTATCTTTGCCGCAGACAGCTCCGTCGCGTCGTCCAGTGTGACTTCGGCTCCCCTGTCAGACACTGTCACACTTTTTGCCGCGTTCCCGGTCAATACCTTAACGCCTGAGCGTTTGAGTGATCTGTGAACTACCTGTCTGATGTCATCATCTATACCCGGCAGTATTGAAGGCAGCATCTCAACGATAGTAATGCGAACGCCAAGGCTGGCGAAGATGGACGCGAACTCACAGCCTATCACCCCTCCGCCAACGATGATCAGGCTCTCGGGAAGAGCGCTCCATGACAGGACATCACGGCTTGTCTGAACCCCATCCGCTGAAAACGGTCCCGGCAGAAGGGGAAGTGACCCGGGTGACAGCAGTACGTAATCGGTTTCAAGCAGGGTATCACCGGCGAGGACCTCGCCCGGACCCTTGAAGACCGCATGAGCATTTAAAACATCTATGCCGAGATGTTTCATGTGTGCTTCCACACCTTTCCTGAGTCGCTTGACCACAGCATCCTTTCTTTTGGCAAGCGCATCCCACGAAAAGGTCAGGCTTCCCTCAAGACCGTACTTCCCGGCATTCTTCGATTGTCTTAACAGGTTTGTGCTGGCAACCAGTGTTTTGGTCGGGATGCATCCTCTGTTCAGACAGGTCCCTCCCAGAAGCTCCTCTTCCGCGACCGCGACCCTCTTACCGAGCCGGGCGGCCCTTATAGCGGGAATATATCCTGCCGGTCCTCCGCCGATTATCACGAGATCGTATTTGTTCATAGTCTGTCCTTGTCAATTCCGGTGAAATAATATGTGACGAGTATATCTTAATGAAATATGATAAGGTAAATTACCAAGAAAGGGTAGGCTTCCCATGCAAATCTTCATAATTCTCTGTCTGATCCCTCTTACCATTGATATTGATGATCTTTCCGCACAGCTCCATCTTGATACGGGTATGGCGTTTATGCAGCAGGGGCTTCTTGAGCAGGCAGAAGAGGAATTCAATCATACTCTTGAACTCAGTCAGGATTATCATACTGCTGTCCTTGGCCTTGGAATGATCCATGCGATGCGGATGTCATGGGAAAGTGCGGCTGATTACTTCTGGCAGTACATAGAGACCTGCCCGGACGACTATCGCGGATACTATGAGCTTTCAAAGCTCTACCTTGAAACAGGTAAACCCGATAGCGCGGCATTCATGTCAGACAGCGCCTTTGTCCGCTCTCCTGCCACCCCTGACATCTGGCTGCAGAGCGGGAAAGCATGGCTTGAACTCGGAGAAATGGATTCGGCTGAAATGTGGTTCTCCAGGGGTATTCAGGAGCAGGGCGGAACCGGTCTTCCATCACTTGTCCTGCTTGCGTCTGTTTACAGGAGAACTTCAAGAGGAGCCGAGGCGAGAGAGATCCTTCTTCCAGCTGTTGAAGCAGGTTATGCTCCCGCTTCCTGGGAGCTGGCAAAGCTCTATCTGGGATGGAGTGATTACATGAGGGCAGGCGACGCCATCAGCACATACCTGATGCTGTCACCTGAAGGCTACTACGCGGATTCAGCACTGCTTGTGCTGGAGGAACTGGGAGAAGCAGGAACATACATTCCGTAAAGTGTTCTATCGAAATCTGTCATGTTCCGCCGTACCGTATGCTGCATCAAGTATCAAAGCTGTTATGGATGCCCTTTTCTCAATAATCAGAACGCTTTTTTATGATCTGAAACTGATTCCCTTCCTGCCTGCCCCCCACCAGATCAGGGCGACAAGAAATGCGAGGGCTTCACCCAGTGTTATCCACAACCGGGCGGCAATGGATATCAGAGATGCCTGCCCCGGTTCGGAGGAGATCATGATAATCCCTATGAGCCATACAAGGGAAACTTCACGGATTCCGAGCCCTCCCGGAGAGAAAACAGCAAGAAATCCGATCCCTACAGCTGTTGGAAGAAGAAAGGCTCCGGGATAGAAGGGCAGCTGCAGTCCGAAGCTTCTTGCCAGAAAAACAAAAGCCGCGCCCTGCAGAAGGAATACCAGTATGTAAACAGGAAGAAGTTTAAGAATACTGGCAAAACCGGGGTCATCCATATCGAAATCTTTTCCGGTGATGGAACCGGCTATCCTGAGCAGCTTCCTGAAAGCTCCGGGATGGGCAGCGAAAAGTACAATCGCTACAGACGCTACGACGATTATCACGCTGAATGTAGTTCCAAGACCGATCCTGTTTGCAGCGAGGGGAATCACCGGAAGGGACATCAGAAGGCATCCGGCTACTATGAAGAGGGTTTCCAGTATAAGAGCGTGGCCGGTTATCGTCGAGGACATGCCCAGTTTCTTTGAGAGACTGATCTTTCCGACAGCTCCCCAGACCTTTCCGGGGATGTATTTACCGACCTGGGCAAGAAAATGAACGTTGAAAGCCTGACCGAACGATATCTTCGCACCCGCTGCAGAACAGACCAGCATCCATGACCAGGCGGCTGCCAGAAGATGAAGCACCATGAGCACGAATGAAACTGAAAACAGAAGAGGATCAAAGACAAGAAGATTCGATAATCCTCCGGCCTCGGCAGCACCGCTCAGAAAAGAGTTGCCCAGGTAGTACAGGGCAGCGGCAGTGAGAAGCAATCCGATTATATTGAACAGTGTTTTCTTCAACTGTATCTCCTTACCGGGCTTCATCTGCAGGTCACACACAGGACAGGATCCTGTCTGCGTTCAGTGTTCAGTCCAGTATGCTGAGTTTGGCTCCTGATTTTTTAAAGGCTGGCTTACTGTTCCGGGAGGACACTATGGATTCGAAATGCGGAAGGTTGGCTGTATCAAGAAGCACTTCTAAAGTATCCTTAAAAGACCCCTCAGCTGAGAGGAATACACCAGCAAGTCTCTTTTTGAGTATCCGCTGTCTGTCTTCTTCAGGTGATGCGGCATCCTCTTTCCATCGCTGAGGATCTTCCAGCATATTCAGCATGCGCCTTGCGATTATGTCCTTTTTCATGGTGATATCCCAGAGGATTTTCGCTTCCCGCGAGGCTATAAGTTCAAGAAGCTGACTGGAGAGTGTACTTTCCGATACGAGATCTGCCTCGTAAAGATCCTGAAGACTCCTCAGCCTTTCATTCAAATCCGTTTTGAGTTTCTCCGGATCAATTCCTTCGTACATTTCCTTCTTCTCTATCCCGCATATGCTGTTTCTGGAGGCTCATCTAATCTAATAAAACTTTTTACAGTATCCGCACCATCAATTTTCCCCACAACCGAATCGTATCCTCTCAGGGCTCCGGCAAGGATTCTGACAGAGCCATCCTCGCTGTTTGTAACATCTCTAATAACACAATAACTGTAAAGCCAGTTCAGAATCGCGTTGTCGTAATGCTCCAGCTTCAGTTCGAACCAGTCAAGGGATCTGTCTCTGTATCCGATGATTCTATTCAGGAGATCATCCAGCCCGAAGCCTGACAAAGCTGATACGGCAGCACCGCTCCCCGGAGGCCTGAAATCATCAACTGCATCACACTTCGTCCAGACGGTCAGCCTGGGTACAGTTTCATCAACACCGATTCTCTCAAGTGTTTTTCTCACAGCATCGATATGCCTGCCTCTGGAGGGGCTTGACCTGTCCACGGCCACCAGCAGAAGGTCCGCCTTCCTGACTATATCAAGAGTTGTATGAAAACTCGCTACCAGGGTTTCCGGAAGTCTTTCAATGAAACCCACGGTATCCGATATCAGCACTTTGGAGCTGTCCGGAAGTATCAGTCGGCGGGAAGTGGTATCGAGGGTTGCGAAAGGTTTGTCCGCCGTGTAAAGCTCGGTACTGCAGAGAGTATTGAGCAGGGTGCTTTTACCGGCATTCGTGTACCCTACTATGGTGATGTTGAACATTCCCGTGCGTCCGGCGGAGACAACCTTCCAGCGGGACTCGACTTCTTCGATTCTATTCTCAAGGAATGCTATCCTGGATCTTGCCCGTCTCCGGTCTATCTCCAGCTGAGTCTCCCCCGGGCCCCTGGTTCCGATACCGGCACCCAGCCTGGAGAAATGGTGCCACATACCCGAAAGCCTCGGCAGCGCATATTGAAGCTGAGCAAGTTCAATCTGAAGCTTGGCTTCTCTGGTTCTGGCCTGTTCAGCGAATATGGCAAGTATGAGTTCCGTACGGTCAATTACCTTGCAGTTTGTTGCTTCCTCAAGTCTTGATACCTGACCTGAAGAGAGGTTATGATCAAAAACAATTGTGCTGGCGCACTCCCTTAAGGCGATTTCCCTCAGCTCATCAGCCTTGCCTTTGCCAATGAACAATCCGGGATCAGGCGTTTTTCGCTTCTGGGATTCGTGCGCAACAACGGAACCGCCTGCAGACCGGATCAGAGCAATCATCTCCTGAGTGGTTCCGGCTTCTTCCGATTCGCTGCCTATGTAGGCTCTTACCAGAAGAACCCGTTCAAGCTCAGCTGGCTCTCTGGTAGAATACATATCAACGGGACATCACTTACAGTGCATTACTTCTTCGTGCTTGACTTCTTGCGGGATTTTCCTGCTCCGGAGGCTTTAGCCGATTTCGATGCGCTACCAGTGTTTTCGTTCTGACCGGCGGCTTCTTCACCTTTATCACCGTTCTTATCGGATTTGATGTTCTGCTGAACGCCCTGCTGGGCAGATCGCTTGATAAGCTCCCTGGCGGATTCACTCCGTATATTTCTGACCAGAGCGACCTCACCTGCAAATACATTGATAGCTTCGTTGAGCACACGCTTCTCGGAAGGATTCATTTTATTCAGAACGGAACGGGCAATGATATCTCTGATGGCTTTCGCCACTTCCGCCGGTTCTCCGGAATGAACCCTGTCCTTCAATTTTTCTATTCTTCTCCGCCAGTCCTTGGGCAGTTCGTCCGGTTCCTTGAATAGTTCCTCGAGCGCAGCATCAAGTTCCTCCGAAGAAACAACCGCCCTCAATTCAGCTTCCTGGAGGCTCTCGGTAGGTACCATCACTCTTTTCTTTCCTACCACTATCTCGATCACAACGCACTCACAAATTTCACCGGAAATCATCTGATCTGATATTTCAGTAATAACTCCAGCACCATGGATAGGGTCAACAACTTTTCCATTAATGTCATACTTCATGAGTCCTCCCCTGGAAAGCGATTTTCTGCATAATATCCAGGTAATCTAATAAAAAACAATAACAAATGTATATTTTCCTATTCAGCGAGAAATATCCAGATATCAGGCGGAGCTGGTAATGTCACGGCAGGATGATCGTCCGGTGTGCTGTCAAGAAACAGATTTCTGAGCTGATCCTCTGCTGCAGCAAGCAGCGGGATTCGATTACGGTAAAGAAAGAGTGTGGAATCAAGAGCTGCCGGTATTCCCAGTTCTGCATTCAATCTGTCTCCGTTTCGAAAATCCACTACCGTCATCTGCCACTCTTCGGAGTCCAGAACAATGCTCCTGCCATGAAGAACCGATCTTACCCATGTGGCAGCTCCCACGTTGGCGTACACACCTTCCAGGCCATGGTTCGCTATATCTATGTACAATGTGCCTGCTGGATCTGATACGGGCACAACGATACCCGGCATGATACTGTCATCGATAATGTCCGCACCGAGAAGCAGCGTCATATCGACAGGAGTGATCGTAATCGCAGAGTCGTGAGCAGCCAGCTCTTCTGCAATGGAATAGATTCTTTCCTGGTTTTCCAGTGGAAGGTACGGATCATCCCTGCGGGCCAGCAGTAAGGAACTGCGGCGCTGACTTCCTGTAGATGTGTAGACTGTTGAATACTCCGATGCCGGACCCTGACGGAATTCACTGGCCCTGCCCGATTGACCGCTGCTGTTGCTTATCCACACAACAGGTTCGGGAAGTGTATCATTAAGAGGAATAACGGTTTCTTCCAGCGGCAGATCCTGATCGATCCCGATTGAATCGATTTCCTGAATCAGTGAAGCGGAATCAGATTCAATACCATTCAGTTCCAGCGATGCATCAGGTCTGAATTTCAGAAGTACCAGAATGATCAGTGTGATCGTGACGGCCGCAAGAATTGAGAAAAACACTTTCCTTCCAGTATTCCGGGGATGTTCTCTGACTCTCTCCGTTGTTTTTGTCCCGGTCTCCGGTTCTATTCGCTTCAATCTGCCCTCAAGAGCGATCAGATTAGGAAACCTGTTATCAGGCTCGGGTGAGACCATATTCTCAAGCAGTTTAAGAACCCTGCGCGAAAGTCTGTTCCATGCTTCAATCTGGATATTGCGATTGTCACTGCCGGCGATAAGCCTGAAAATCAGCAGACCAAGAGCGTATATATCGCTTCGCGGATCATCAGGGGTTCTTCCAACTGCCTCGGGTGGTGAGAATGGAGTATCCGGTATACCTCTTGCTCCGCCCAGGATAAGGTGCTTGCCTCTGTCTGTTCTGAGGATGCTCTCAGGTCCGAGATAGCCGACTCTGTACCCGTCATTGTGGACCATTCTGAGGATATCAAGTACTTTCTTCCCGGTTTCAAGTGCAAGCACCTCCGAAAACCCTCCGTCCCGGACAATTGATTCGATGCATAACTCCGCATTGTCCGGAAGTGAGAAGAGAAGAATCCTGGTTTCCGTGTCATTTCCGGGATGGATCAGGGAATCCGGAAGCAGAACATTGTCTATCTCCGGCCAGTCACCGGATGAAAATCCACCGGAAGACCCGCTGCTGATCTCAGCAAGCATCGCTCTTCCATCAATCTGCACTCTTGCCAGAAGATAGTTATCTTCCTCCAGAAGAATCTTGCCACCCTCGGCAACGGTTGCAAGCAGATTAGAAAGCATGTCCGTCAGTGGAGTAGTTAGGGGCTTCTTTCGTTATCATTACATCATGGGCATGGCTTTCCCGGAGACCCGCTGATGTAATCCTTACAATCCGTGCTTTCCCTGGAAGCTCTTCAATAGTGCTGCTTCCAATGTAACCCATACCCTGCCTCAGACCTCCGATAAGCTGGTTCAGATAATCAATCAGGGGTCCTTTAAAGGGAACCATTCCCTCGATACCCTCCGGTACGAACTTTTTCTCGGTTCTGTCGTTCTGAAAATATCTGTCAGCGCTGCCGCGCTTCATAGCCCCGATGGATCCCATTCCGCGGTATATTTTATATCTTCTGCCTTTGTAGATGGTTGTTTCACCAGGGCTTTCCGATATACCCGCAAACAGGCTTCCGATCATTACAGAACTAGCTCCAGCAGCAAGCGCTTTAACTATATCACCCGAGAATTTGATACCTCCGTCAGCGATAACAGGAACATTGTAAGCTGCAGCAGCCTGAGCACATTCGTAAACAGCGGTAAACTGGGGACATCCGACTCCTGCGATAACCCTCGTGGTACAGATTGATCCGGGACCTACACCGATTTTTACTCCGTCTGCACCTGCCTTTATAAGATCCGTTGCAGCATCGGCCGTGACGACGTTACCTGCCACGATAGAAACCTCCGGGAACTCTTTTCTGAGGATTGATACCATTTCAATCACTTTAACAGAATGCCCGTGGGCGGTGTCTATGAACAGGCAGTCAACTCCGGCTTCCACAAGGAGACCCGCTCTGGTGACGGCTTCGGTGCCTGCGCCTACTGCCGCTCCGGCTCGCAGACGACCGGACGCATCTTTGCATGCGTTAGGATAGTTAATCGCGTTGTGTATATCCTTGACTGTTATCAAACCGACGAGATGCCTATTTGCATCAACAAGCGGGAGCTTCTCGAGCCTGTGTCTCCTCAGCAGTTCAAGTGATTCTGTAAGGTCGGTATCGGGGGGAGCGGTTATCAGCTTCTCCCAGGGAGTCATCAATTCCTTTACAGGAGTGGATTTATCACTCTCAAACTGGTAATCACGGTTTGTCAGCATGCCTGCCAGTCTCCCGGCTTCCAGAACTGGAAAACCGGAAACACCCTCCTGTTTCGAAAGCTCAAGAGCATCAGAGATAACAGCATCGATTTCCAGGGAAACCGGATCTACGATTACACCGCTTTCAGCTCGTTTTACACGTCTGACATGCTTCGCCTGGTCGTCCGGTGAAAGATTCTTATGAATCACTCCCATTCCGCCCTCTTGCGCCAGTGCGATTGCCATATCGGCTTCAGTCACCGTATCCATTGCGGCGCTCAGAACTGGAATATTGAGATCAATCTTTCCTGTAAGCCGTGTCTGAAGGTTCGCATCTGAAGGCAGTATTTCGGATCTACCCGGAAGAAGCAGGATATCATCATATGTAAGAGCTAATCTACTGCTGGACAGTTCCATATTCAGATCTCCATTCAGAATTTGTCGTCTTTTAATCGCACCAATAGATGAACCTGCCGCATGAAGGGCATGTTTCGACTTGATCGTTCCGGTCTGGAGATGCGCTGAATGCTGTCGGCAGCTGCGTGAAACAGCCGCTGCACATCATGCTGATAACGGGCACAACAGCATTTCCGTAATGACCGGCAAGCTGGTCGTAAAGATCCCTGTGCTTACGATCTATTGTTAAAGAGAGCTCATCCCGCATCTTCCGCAGCCGCGTCGCGGCTGAATCCGGTGATAATCCGAGCTTTTTTTCCTGTTTGCTGATGTCCTTGTTTACAAGATCGGATATCATGATATCGAGATCATGAAGGCTTATTAGTTTTTCAAGTTCCCTAATCATTTCCGGGTTTATCCTCATAACTAAATTTTAGTATTGAAGCTGCTTCAGCCGGAGACCCGGCGGTCAGGACCTTTTCAGCGCCCCCCGAGCGGAGGGCTTTCGCAAGATGTTTGATCAGCTCCATGTGTTCAGACGGTCCTGATGGCCTGACGGGAGTAATAAAAAGTATGATAACGCTTACCTTCTCTTCAGGCCAGGGAATACCGTTATCTGATTTTCCGATGATTATCATGAAATCATCTACCAGTATGCTTCTGCAGTGAGGTATAGCGATATTTTCGTGTATAACTGTCGGTTCCGCCAGTTCCCTGGTTTCAAGGGCGGTCTGGAGAAGGTTCTCTGTTGTTGATTTGAAAGAGAATTCCCTCAGTAATTCCGAAACAGCACCCGTCCAGTTCTTTGAAGACATATCCCATTTACACAGACATTGTCTTTTTTCCAAGCATACCTCCCTTTACCGATATGGTCTTTAATATAGGATTTGTGTATCGTCCTGCAAGTGCCGCAATGAAAACATGTGAGGTGAATATTGTCCAGTAAGAATGAATCACTCTGTTTTTCAATCACCGATGAATCCTGTGCGCTGCTGTTCAGCAACAATACGCTCAGCCGGATATCACAGCCTCTTGCACAACTCCTGGACAGTATACCGGAAGACAGGAACGCGGTGATAAACGCACTATCAGCTCAGGAGGACGGCTCCCTTCCAATCATGCTCGATGATCAGACATGGCTCTCTTCCTCGGTCAGTACCGGTAATGAGAGAATTGTAATACTGAAAAGCCCCTCAGAATTCGAGATCGGGGAGTGGCTGGAAATCATTCAGGGCGGAAGACCGAGTATTCTCTGCAACGGATCGGGAAGAATATTCGCCACGACCCAATCCGCGAGTCTGCTCTTCGCCGAGTACGAATTAACCTCCCTGAAAGAGATTCTGGATCAGGTATCAATGACTGCTTTTCTGTCAGCCGGCTCAAAATGCCTGTCAGGGCAATCGACCAGAAATTTCTCTGTTCTGACAAAAAAAGGACGGAAGAACAGAAAATCTCAGGTAATATCCCTGAGAAAATCGGGAGTTATGAGTGAGCTTCTTGTAGCGTCATTTTCTTCCCCTTCAATGGCAATGAGCTCATTCGAGCGGGATGATTCAAAACTCAGCCGTACGATGTTTTCAGTGATTCCCATACCTGCCGTTAAGATTGATGGCAAAGGCATAATCACAGCCCTGAACAGTCATGCTGTTCATCTGGTATCAAAGGCTGGTATCGAGGATCCCATTAAGACCAGGTTCACAGACTGGATTGCGGAGGAGGACAGGGATAGAGTAGAACAGATGCATGAGAACCGGATCAATACAATGGTTACTCCCTTTCAGTTCAGAGCGGGTATATATGTTTCAGAGAATGTTGTACGGCAATTCGAGATGACAAGCCTTCTCATGCCTGAACGGCAAAATATGCTTGTCTTTCTCGTGCCTGTCGACAAATTAGAGGGTTCCGATACCGCTCCAATTATAAATCAGACCATAAACGAACTTCTTGATATTCTTCCCGAGCCGGACCGGGCTGGCGGCTCCGCAAGAGATATTCTGGAATTTCTAAGAGTCGGAACAGGCGCAAGAGGTGCTGTCTACGCTTCAAAATCCAGAATTGTTACTGTTGGCGAGGTTGACCTGCCTGCCCATGAAGATCAGCTCAAGCCCAGAAAAACTCTTTTCTGGACAGAGGATATGATGGGACACAATGTTACTATCCCTGTAAAACAGAAACATGATCAGGCTTACGTGAAAATCACAGGAATATCTTCACGTATTTCAGATTCACTGGGAAAACTTGTACTCAGCCTTGCTCCCCTGCTGGCTGAGTACATCCAGTCAAACCACTATCTGCAGAGTATGATCATGCTTCTCAATGCAATTTCGGTCTACATGACAATTCTCCAGGGTCGCGAACGGAATATTCAGGCTCTGCTTGGTGAGATCGGATCGATAACAGGTGCTGATTATCTGGTTGTTCATACGGTCAGTCCCAGGGAATCCGTTCTCAAACAGCTGGTTTCATTCGGCACTTCTACCGACCCGGGCTCGCTCCGTATCGAAATCCCTTCAATCACATCATGGGCATATACTCATACGGAGATCTGCTATGTGCCGGATACAGCGGTTGACCAGAGATTCTCTCCTGTCTTTCCTTCCTCAAGAAGTGAACTTTCAATTCCTCTCATATCCAATGGAAAAACCATGGGAACACTGACAGTAGGATGCACAAGAAGGGATGCCTTCGGATACCCTCTGGGAAGATTTCTTCAAACAATCGGCACAGCTCTTTCGCTGTGGCTGTTCAGAGACAGCCGAGGACTCAGGGATGACGAGAGCATCCAGAGGGATGATAAAGCCGACAGTGATACCCCCGGGCTGGAAGATCTCCTGATGAGTCTTTCCTAC
>JBDLJP010000042.1:0-11219 GCA_039714295.1 Candidatus Fermentibacterota bacterium | reverse complement strand
CAAACTGGCATTGAGTTCAGCCTGGAATTACCGGAGCTTGATCAGACTGGAGCTCCAGATGTCGTATCATTTTTCGGCTATTCTGCTCTAGCATCTGTCTACTATCATCAGGGTGACATCTCTGCGACGGGTCAAACTTGCACTGTGGCTCTGACGGGAATTGAGGGAGTATCCGATGAACACATATCCGAAATCAGTTCATTACGAACCGAAATACTGGCCGGAATAAATGACCTTAATGCTATTACTGACCTTGACGATGCTATTGAGCAGAATCCCGAGAATGGAGAACTCTACATTACCAGGGCAATAGTCAATGCGCGGCTGGGGCATTACGCTGCAATGCTTCTGGATACAGATGCTGCGATCGAATTTGAACCCGGCAATACCGAATCAAGTGTGCTGTATGTTGCAGGAATTCTTGAGCTTGAAGGTATTGTGAGGAGAGACTACAACAATGGAGTCGACATCACACCTGAGATATTCGAACGTATGGAGGAAAACCTGGACGAAGCTCTGCTGATTGCCAGCAGGGCTATTGAGCTTGATGGGGAAAATGCTGATCTATTCTTCAATAGAGCAGGAATTTACGGTTATCGTACAGAGTGGCCTTCCGCTGCTGAAGATCTGACGGCTGCAATAGAGCTCAATCCGGACTTTGCCGAAGCCTACAATGGAAGGGGCAACATTAATATAGAAATGGGATTCCTGGAGCAGGGGATCTCAGATCTGTCGAAAGCTATTGAGTTATCTCCCGATTCGGTCTCTTACTATGAGGACAGAGCATTTGCATACCAGATGGCTGGAGAACCTGAGAATGCTCAGAACGATCTTCGAACTGCAGAAGAGCTGAGTGGAAGATATACGTCAGAAACTCACTGAAGGTCTACGTAGAAATCATGCCCGGATGGCATGGAATCCAGAAGGCTTTCCGTGCTTTCCTCGTTCAGGCATGAAGTAACTATTTCAGTATTGAGATATACAATTGAATCTGGTTAGAAATTCTGACTCTCAGAACATCAGGAATTTCCATGGGGTTTCAACTATGGAAGGTAAATCTTTGAGGATCAAAGTGCTCTGGCCTGTTGCTAAAAAACATGGATAGGACCTGTATTATCCTTATTATGGAGATACCGGTAAAACTGTGAACGGAAATTCTATTGTTCTGATGCTGGTCAGATGCTTTGTGTATTCATTGAGTTATGACGTTATCGTCAGGATATGTAACTCCGACCCTGGAAGGTGAATCCCAGGGTCGGAGCTGCATTATCTGGTGATAATCAGATCTTCCAGTTCATTTCAGCCATCTGCTTGTAGATGTTCCATCTGCGGCTGACCTCTTCCTGAGCGTCCTTCAGAAGCTTGGCAGCGTGCTCAGGCTTGGTTTTTGTCAGGCTCTTGAAACGGGCTTCATTGTAAGCGAAGTCCTTAAATGTGATCGAAGGATCCTTACTATCGAGCGTCAGAGGTTTTCCATCGATATCAATTTTCCTTGGGTCGAATCTGAGCAGCGGCCAGAAGCCTGAGTTCACTGCAAGTTTCTGTTCGTCCAGACCACATGTCATATCAGTACCATGAGCGATACAGTGCGTATACGCGATTATGATACTTGATCCCTTGTAGCTTTCCGCTTCAACAAAGGCTTTGACTGTCTGATTGTAGTTTGCTCCCAGCGCTACCTGAGCCACATAGATATTACCATAGCTCATGCAGAGCATTGCAAGATCCTTCTTGGGCTGCGGTTTGCCGGAATCAGCGAACTTGGCAACTGCTGCAAGCGGTGTAGCCTTGGAACACTGTCCACCCGTATTCGAGTAGACTCCGGTATCAAGAACGAGGACGTTCATATCCCTGCCCTGTGCGAGAACATGATCCAGTCCGCCGTAACCGATGTCGTACGCCCAGCCGTCTCCTCCGATTGTCCAGACACTTCTGTGTACGAAGTAATCGAGTACGCTTTCCAGCATACGCGCGTCCATTGAATCTATCTTCGATAGAGCCTTCCCGAGTTCTCTTATCCTTACCCGCTGTTCAGAGATGTCACTCTCCGTTTTCTGCTCGGCACTCAGAATAGCTTCAGCAAGTTTATCACCAACCTGCGAAGCCAGTTTCTGGAGAAGCTCTCTGGCTATCTGAGTATGCTTGTCAGCAGTCAGTCTGAATCCGTATCCGAATTCCGCGGCATCCTCGAAAAGACTGTTGTTCCAGGCTGGTCCCCTGCCGTCAGGATTCATTGAGTAGGGAGTGGTTGGCAGGTTTCCTCCATAAATGGAGCTGCATCCTGTTGCGTTTGCGATTACAGACCTGTCTCCGTACATCTGAGTGAGAAGTTTCACATACGCGGTTTCACCGCATCCCGCACAGGCGCCGGAGTATTCAAACAGCGGCTGAAGCAACTGCGATTCCTTCACGATTGAAGGATTCAGTTCTGTACGGTCGTAATCCGGAAGATCCAGAAAGAAACTGTAATTCTCCCGTTCCTGCACGCGAAGGGGTAATTGAGCGGCCATATTGATGGCTTTTCTCTCAGGTTTTTCCTTATCCCTGGCAGGGCAGATATGCACGCATGTTCCGCATCCTGTACAATCCTCAGGGGCTACCTGGACAGTGAATTTCATATCCTTGAACTTTCCGCCCTTTGCGTCTGTTGATTTGAAAGTACCAGGTGCATTATCGAGAAGAGAAGTATCGTAAACTTTCATTCTTATGGCAGCATGAGGACAGACCAGACTGCAGAATCCGCATTGAATGCAGGTATCAGGCTCCCATACCGGGATATCAAGGGCAACATTCCTCTTTTCCCACTGGGTTGTTCCAGTCGGCCAGCTTCCATCTGCCGGCATATCGGAAACCGGAACACTGTCGCCTTCCATTCGGATAATCTTTGCCGTTACTCGCTGTACGAATTCCGGAGCTTCTTCAGGCACTGTAGGAGGCATTTCTATCGTGCTTGTGACCTGATCCGGATAGCTTACTTCGAAAAGATTCGCCAGGGTATGATCCACTGCATCGAAGTTCTTACGGACAACATCATCACCTTTTCTTCCGTAGGTTTTTTTGATGGCTTCCTTAATTTTCTCTATGGCTTCATCTCTGGGGAGAACCCCGGATATTGCGAAAAAGCATGTCTGCATGATTGTGTTGATGCGTACACCCATACCGGTGACCTTGGCAACATCATACGCGTCTATAACGTAGAATTTGAGTTTCTTCGCGATCATAGCTTCCTGTACGGTCCTTGGAAGCATTTCCCATACTTCATCTTTTCCGTACAGAGAATTGAGCAGGAATGTGGCTCCTTCTGCCGCGTATCCGAGAACATCGTATTTCTCCAGGAAGATGCTCTGATGACAGCCGACAAAATTGGCCGCTGATATCAGACATGTCTGCCTGATGGGTTCAGGGCCGAACCGGAGGTGACTGACAGTTCTGGCTCCTGCCTTCTTGGAGTCGTAAACGAAGTAGCCCTGAGCGTAATTGTCAGTTTCCTCACCAATAATCTTGATACTGTTCTTATTGGCTCCAACGGTTCCATCAGAACCGAGTCCGATGAATACGGCTTGAACAGTGTTCGGAAGTTCAAGTTCGAATTCAGGATCGATATCTATCGAGGTATTCGTTACATCATCGTTAATACCGAGTGTGAAATGATTTTTAGGATCGGGTTTCCGGACTTCATCAATAACTGCTTTTACTCTGGCGGGTGTGTATTCTTTACTGGAAAGTCCGTATCGGCCGCCGATAACTCTGATGTTATTCCTGCCGTTCTCCGCAAGTGTAGTGACAACATCAAGGTACAGAGGCTCTCCCGGGGCACCGGATTCCTTGGTTCTGTCGAGTACTGCGATATTCTTTACAGTATCCGGAATGGCACTGAGAAGGGCTTCCTTATGGAACGGTCTGTAAAGCCGCACCTTTATAAGACCAACCTTATCGCCCCTGCCGGAGAAGTATTCAACGGTTTCATGAGCGGTTTCGCACCCTGAAGCCATCTGCATAATGACAGTATCGGCATCCGGTGCTCCCACATAGTCGAACAGATGATAGTTCCTACCCGTTAGTTCACCGAATTTGTCCATGTAGTCCTGCACTATTCCCGGAGTAGCAAGATAGTAGGGATTTACCGTTTCCCTTCCCTGGAAGTAAACATCCGGATTCTGGCTGGTGCCCCTTACTACCGGATGGTTCGGATCAAGGCACCTGTTTCTCGCCGCAATGATAAGCTCGTTATCGATCATGCTTTTCAGAACTTCGTCCGGGACGAGTTCTATCTTCTGGATCTCATGGCTGGTTCTGAAGCCGTCGAAGAAATGGATGAAGGGTATTCTTGATTTTAGTGTCGATGCATGCGCTATCACGGCCATATCCATTGCTTCCTGAACAGAAGCGCTTGCAAGAAGGGCAAAACCAGTCTGCCTGACACCCATGGTGTCACTGTGATCGCCGAATATTGACAATGCCTGACATGCAAGACTTCTTGCTGATACATGGAACACTGCGGGCGTAAGCTCGGCGGCGATCTTGTACATTGTAGGTATCATCAGCAGAAGGCCCTGTGACGCGGTAAAAGTTGTGGTCAGCGCTCCGGTCTGGAGTGCTCCATGTACTGCGGCGGCGGCACCGCCTTCGCTCTGCATCTCCTGAACCAGCGGGATCGTTCCCCAGATGTTCGTTTTTCCCTGGGATGACCATGCGTCAGCGTATTCACCCATACCGCTTGAGGGGGTGATAGGGTAGATGGCTACCACTTCACTCAGCTTGTGCCCGATACGGGCTGTAGCTTCATTGCCATCGATAGTGATCATTTGCCTGTTCATAATGCTCCGTCCTGTTCTATTCGGATAAATAGTGTTCTTGTTTTCAAATCATCTTTCCTTTTGACCTCGGGAAAGGAATCACGTCACGTATGTTTTCCATTCCGGTGAGATACATGAGCAATCTTTCAAATCCGAGCCCGAATCCCGCATGGGGAGCTGAACCCCATTTCCGCAGATCGAAGTACCAGGAATAATCCTCCAGATCAATACTGCAGTCATTTGCGCGGGATACGAGAACATCCAGTCTTTCTTCCCGCTGGCTGCCGCCGACAATCTCACCGATCTGAGGAACCAGAAGATCGGTACAGGCGACTGTTTTCCCGTCATCGTTCAGTCTCATATAGAAAGGTTTGATGGCTGCGGGGTAATCGGTCACGAAAACGGGGCATTTGAAGTGTTCATCTGCAAGGAATCTCTCATATTCGGTAGAAACATCGCATCCCCATTCTGGTGCAGCTTCAAAGTGGCTGCTGTTCTTCTTCAGCAGTTCAACCGCGTCAGTATATGTAATCCTGGCGAAGCCGCTTTCCATGAGCATTTCGTATCGTTCGGTGAGTTCCTTTTCGTAGAACCTGCTGAAGAATGCGATATCCTCCGGACATCTGCCATGAAGATAGCGGGCTGTGAATTTAATGAACTTCTCTATTAAAGAGATATCATCATCCAGGTCAAAGAACGCCATCTCGGGTTCGATCATCCAGAATTCCGCTGTATGAAAGCGTGTATCTGAAGGATCAGCCCTGAAAGTAGGCCCGAAGGTGTACACTTTTCCCAGAGCCAGCGCAAGAGGTTCAGCCTCGAGCTGTGCGCTTACTGTAAGAAAGGCTTCTCTCTTGAAGTAATCCGTCGAATAATCGATCTTACCATCGTTGACGGTAATGCTGTCAAGCGGCATGGATGTAACCTGGAAGGCTTCTCCGGCTCCCTCAGCATCGCTTGTTGTGATAAGCGGCGCATGAATGTAGAAGAAACCATTCTCATCAAAGAACCTGTGGATAGCAAGACTGAGGTGATGGCTCATCCGGAATACCGCACCGAAGGTGTTGGTTCTGGCTCTTAGATGGGGCATTGATCTTAGAAATTCGATGGAATGCTTCTTCTTCTGAAGCGGATAATCATCTCCGACCGGACCGATAACTTCAAGTTCATCCGCGCTGATTTCCCTGGATTGTTCAGCTCCCGGCGATTCAACTATCCTTCCGGTGACTTTAATACATGCTCCCGTAGACAAACCTGCAATGTCATCAAACTGATCCCGGTCGAATACGACCTGAAGAGCGGAAGAAATCGAACCGTCCGTTATGGATGCAAACGCGACATTTTTACCTGACCTTGCGGTTCGGATCCAGCCGTATACGGTTACTCTTTCCTCTTTGCATTCTCCCTCGAGAATGGATTTGACGGATGTTCGCTCAATCATCAGGTCCCCCAGTTAACGGATAGCTCGGAAAAACATTTCCGGTTCGATTCAATCTTGAGAATTCGGAGAGTTTAATCTATGAAGGTAGAAGTCTACATGCAATACTTCAGTCCGTCCTCCAGCGCGAACGCGAATATTTCAGCGGCTCTTCAACAGCCGATCTGGTGAATCCCAGAGCCTTACCCTGCCAGGTGTTCCTCTCTATCATCTCTCCATGGATACTGTTGAGAATGTGCATCTTATGCAGAGACCACTGCGGCGCGACGGTAAACGTGTCGGGAGCTTCCCCGGTAAGCCTGAGTATGACTACGTCCGGTTCAGTATGCTCGAGGAACAGAATCACCATATCGATATACGAATCTATCGACAGGAGCTCGAATTCTCCCGCTGCAAATCGCTTTTCAATAGGGGTGTCTTTCAGTATATGCAGATTCTGAAGTTTGACCCCGTCTGCCCCGATTTTTCTTACAGTAGCCGCATCAGCCAGCACTGTCTCTCTGGTCGAGCCGGGGTACCCGATTATCATGTGAGCAGCGGAGAAGATGTTTCTTGCATGGAGGTTTTCAAAGGCATTTACAGTATCGAGGGAGGTATGGCATCTGTTCATATCTCTCAGGATACTGTCATCCGAAGTCTGTACACCAACCTCCACCCAGAGGAATGTACGCCTCGAAAGATCTTCCAGATAATCAAGTACGGATTTCTCCAGGCAGTCCGGGCGTGTACACAGGGAAAGACCGATAACACCCGGATACGACAGAGCTTCGGAATAAAGGGCATCCAGTCTGGACAGATCTCCGTAAGTTGTTGTGTAATCCTGAAAATAGGCAATGAAACTGTTTACATTGAATCTCCAGGTTATGTACCTGCAACCATCGCTCAGCTGCCCGGTGATAGACTGCCCCTCTGCAAAGCTCTTCGGATGACAGGAAATAGGATTGCAGAAAGTGCATCCCTCACTGCTGAGCGTTCCATCTCTGTTGGGGCACGAAAAGCCTCCCCACAGACCGACTTTGTAGACTTTTCGTCCGAAAAGATGTCTGAAAAAACTGTTCAGGTTGCGAATGCGTGCATCATCCATTAAACTTTCAATCCGTCATCATGATCACTGCGGTAATCAGCGCAGCTGGAAGGGTGTACGAAAGGAAACGGATGCATGTACGATAAACAGAGCATGAGGCAGGCTGCGGTCATGTTCCTCGATCATTACCGTTTACTGCCGGACAGACCCGACAGGGATTCCCTCCAGATTATCCTGTTGCATTTTTCACATATTCCATGGGAAAACCTAACCAAGTTCCTTATCAAAGCACAGCTGTTTACCGCCGGGAATAGACTGAGACTGGCGGATACCGTGATAAGCGAACATATAGAGAAGGGAGCCGGAGGCACCTGCTTTTCGCTTACAGAAGCGTTGGGCGCAGTTCTCAGCTTTGCCGGTTTTCAGTGCCGGCCTGTCATGGCTGATATGAATCATGGCAGGAACATTCATTGTGCTCTTTCAGTCATCGCTGATGATGGAATGCAATATCTGGCAGATCCCGGTTACCTGGTGGGGGAACCTGTATTGATGGAATCGGGGGAAGTATCCAGGATCGATACACCGCAGCAGCGACTTGTCTGGGAGCCGTCGGAAATTACCAATTCCTATGATCTCTATACTGTAGAGGGAGGTAAAAGGAACTGGAGATATCGAATCAGAATGGATCCAGTCAGTTCCGCAGAGTTCAGGAGCCACTGGCATAGATCCTTCGATACTACCGGTATGAACAGCCTTCATCTGAACCGCAGGAGCGAAGAGGGAAGACTCTCGGCTCATAACATGAACCTCCGCAGGGTAACTTCCCATGGTTTTGCGAACGAAAAGCTCAGAGAGAGCTATCCTGACAAGATCGAGGAATACTTCGGTCTCAGCCGCGAAATAGCGGAAGCTGCCGAGAAGGAATGGAAAAGATCATGCCTGGACCGATAGATGCTCTCCCGGTCATTCCAGTGATCAGTGTCATTTCTTCAGAAGAGGAATTGAAAAAAGAAACGCAACTTATCCTTGAATCACGATTCAGCAGCACAAACCTCAGCAGCGGACTCTATCCCTTCGATCTTTCGGACTATTACGAAGAGGAAATGGGAATGGAGCTGACAAGGCAGTGGTTCAGTTTTGAAGTGCTCCGTGATGCATCCCGATTGACCGAATGGAAGCTTACATGTGCTGAAGTCGAAGAGCAGTTCCAGGACAGTCTCAGTAACAGAAGAGTTAACATTGATCCGGGCTATCTTGACTACGGAAAACTGGTTCTTGCATCATTCAAGAGCGCTCCGGATAAGATCTACATGGGCCGGGGGGTATGGGCGCATACGTGCCTGAGGTACGGTCATGGCCAGTTCACCGCGCCCGATCACAGTTTCCCCGATTTCATTGAGGGGAGATTCAACGATTTCATGCTGGAAGTCAGAAAGAGGTACCGAGAGATTCTGAAGCTTCAGCAGGAGTGACGGAGCAGTCAAATCCCGGCAGTCTGGAAGATGAATAATTCAGATAAGTCTGCAGACAGTTTTATTTTGACTTGCTGAGGATCTCTATCGATTCGCTGCACCAATCGTTTATGGCCTGCTTGAAACGGAGAAGGTAGAGAGCCGCAATAACTCTGACATCGTCAGTGAGATCCTCCCTGTTATCCTGCAGTTTTTCTATCAGCTCATGGCATTCATCTATTTCAGAAATATTCAGATTCCTGTAATGCTCAATATTGGATATCATATTCTCGATGCCTGATGGTTTCCCAAACCTGAGTTTCATGAGCACCTCAACCCTGAAACGTGTAAGAGTGGGTGGTGTGGTCAGCCAGCGACGCAGCTCTGCATCCCCGGCTTCAGTTATTTCATAATAGATCCGTCGTTTTTTTTTGATATCCGCATTGAACTGTCGAACTAGACCTTGCGCTTTCAGCTTTTTGAGGATCGGATAGATATTTCCGAAAGATTCCCTCCAGTAAAACACTTCCTCCCCGGAGAGAAACTTCTTTATTTCGTATCCCGATTTTGCTCCCTCGCTCAGTATTGCCAGTATCCCATATGTAGATTGGGAGAAGGGGTGATCGTTAGTGTTACTCACAGAAACCTCCACGATGGACAGGGATTGATCAATACAGTATACGGCTCATGGGATAGTGTAACAAGGTCAGGCAGAATTACCATACATAAGGGTTGTATCAGTTCAGTTTGAGTATCTGCTGAGTCAGGATTTCATCAGATGTCCTGATAACTATTATGTAAACACCGGGAGGGAGTGTATTTCCATTATCATCAATGCCCATCCAGGTTAGTTCTCCGAATTCTCCCGCATCAGGAAAAGTGCGGATCAGCCTGCCATCAAGACCGAAAATGCTCAATTCATCGACTGATTCGCATGATGGTATTTGATACGTGACAGCGATTTCGTTTCTGAAAGGATTCGGCTGGATGGTCAGGCTGATCTCACCTCTCACAGTTCCTCCACCAGGTGAGGACTGCGGAAGCAGTGGTATGAGATCAACGGTATTCCCGTTAAAATTGGGTACTGCAAGAATATCATCTATGGTATTGATGAAAATATCTGCAGGATTATAGTGTCCTTCAGATACTATTTCAGCAGGATTGGTAAACTCTGAATCGTACCTGTACACTTTGTCAGTGAACCAGGAGGAAAAATAGGTATAACCATCGTTATCTGTGGTAAGACCATCGATCGCGTTCAATCCCGTTTCAACAACCACAGATAAAGATGTGTCAGCTAGATTGACGGCAAGTAAAGGTCTGCCTGAAAGACCTCCGTTAAGTACAAGGAGCTTCTCAGCATTCTCATCGTACAGGATACCGTTCGGGTATCCCAGACCCGAGTCAACAAGTACGCTGCAGGTCAGGTCGCTGAGCCTGACAGTGTATATCCGGTCTGCTTCACAATCGGTTACATACAGGTACTCGGATCCATCCGATGTGATGTCATTGAGTAACACCTTCTCTGGTATATCCAATGTGAATATCCTGGTTCCAGTTTCAAGATCAAAACCGATAATCCCGGTAATGGTTCCTTCTGTCGAAGCTGCGTAAATAGTGTTTTCAACTATATGCAGACCGGCTGCCTGATCCATTTCAGTATTGAAGTATGTCTGGTTTCCAAGGGAATCTATCGCAATGATGTTTCCATCTGACCAGTTTGAGACAAGGTACCTGCAGCGAGGGGGATCATAGACTACGCTCTCGGGATTGTTAAGCAGACCCTGGAGCGGTGCCGGCTGTGCCTCTGCAGTAAAAGAGAGTAGCGAAATAATTAAGGAAACAGTTATCATTGCAGCTCCTGGCTTCATCACTGACCCCTCTCACAATTCGGGTAAATTTGATCTGATGAGAATATATAACTAAAAGATATATCGTCAAACTATATACCTTACAGTGATAAGCTGACAGGGCGCAATCTGCTGCTGATTTTCCAGTCTGAAGCTGCAGGCGACAAGGTTGAGCGGGAATATTTCCAGTTCTACCTAAGGGAATTGCCCAGCATATCCATTACGATCGCTGTAAGCATCTCGGTGGCAACAGGGAAGGGATTGCTGACGGCTGTTTCCAGTATTACGGTCAGTTCGAAGAGACCGTTGTCAGCATCCAGGGAGGCGGATAATCGGTTAAGAGTGGAGGAAACCCTGTTACCGGAATCGCGGGTATCAGCACTGAATCCCAGTGCGTCATTTATCATCTCCATGTCCGAGATGAATACCAGCCCATGGTCAGGACCTATATTCATGCCGTGTTCAGCGGTGTATTCTTCAAAATCCGTTCCATTCACCAGGTCGCGCAGAGTCCATCCGCCGGCGATCATAAGGGTACCGTTGAGGACGCCGTATTCCACCGTTCCAATTCCGGGGGCTGCATCCGCTTCAATCCGGTAGCATGGCTCCCCGTCGAGATTGAATTCGATCATTCCCATTTCCTCCGTTTCGGTGATCATG
>JBDLJP010000041.1:0-11510 GCA_039714295.1 Candidatus Fermentibacterota bacterium | reverse complement strand
TACACAGCCATCAGTCCACCGTTGAGGAAGCCCATGGACCAGTTTATGCTCTGTCCGAGGAAGTAGTCGTACTCGCCCTTTTGCTGGTAATCGTCTTCATCCCAGTAGGAGGACGGGACTGAACCCCAGAACCAGAGACCGCCTCTGTCAGGTGTTCTTGTCCAGGTTTCGCACCAGGCAGTTGAAGTCGCGTAGTCACCGGTGTTGCAGGCGTGTGAAAGAACGCCGGGGAGCATGTCACCATTTGTGAGTGTATTGAAATCGCCCTGCCCGAAGGACATATCAGCCCAGCTTGTGGAACTGCCGTGCCCGGAGAATGTGAGCATGGATATGCCGCCGTTTATGGAGGTCACTGCCTGCGAAGCGGTTCCTCCAGAATGCGGATAAATCTTATCCGCTGTATAACCAAGAGGTGTGCAATAGGTGTCTATGCAGAAATTGTGTGTTCCTTCGGAAACATTGTAATTATCGTTACTTGCTATCCAGCATGTATTCTGGACCCACGGTGTGGTACCGTTGACATTCTGCTCGTAATCGATGACTCTGTTGGCCATCAATACCGTCTGCCCGACGGTTGTCACGGAGAACCTGCCAATTAATGCATCAGGTATGAAACCGCCGTCATCCAGGGCTGAGTAGTAAAGGTCGGTCACACCAGTGTATTTGGTGGCAGCGCCACCGGGAAGATACTCGTTATCACCAACGAGAAGCACATAGACGGTTCCAGTGTTGATAGCAGCATGTATATAGGTTTCTATCTCCGCGGCCGAGCTTCCGGTTACGCTGAGGTCGACCATGGTTACGTCAAAGCCAAGGCTTTCCTTCCAGGTTACAAAAGCGTCCATACCGGTGGTAACGAAGTCTGAATGCCCGACAATGAGGTAAGGAGCCGGAGGAGTGTCGCAGCCGCCTTCGAATGTGCCGTAGTTGACAGTCAAAGAGGAAAGGATTTCTTCGAACTGGGGAGCGTACAGCCTGTTTGCGCTTTCGTATGTTGCACTGAGGTCTCCGCCCTCGAATGAGAGGGAGATAGAGGCTTCCGAAAGAAGATCACAGGTGTTGGCTGAAGGGTTCCAGCGAAGCGGAAGAACTTCAACGAGGGCCAGATTCCGGCCGCGCATCTGCCCCGCATATATCACCCTTACCCATTCCGTGGGATATGAGGAACCCGCACTGTAAACGTCATCATTGAATTCCATGATGAAAGTATCGCGAGGCCTGCTTTTTGTGGCGGACTGAATACCGGGACTAATGGGCCACGCGGGAGCACTGATGTTCTGAACGGTTTCATCCGTAATTGTAACTTCTACAGAAGCACCGATGGGAATCTCAATCCAGGCGCGGTATACCGGCATCCTGGGATAAGAGAAGTCATTGATATTCTCCGTGCCTTCAATTGCCGCGGCAGAATAGTTATCTCCCCTGATACTCATGGTTCTGAACAGCGGCTGAGGAGTGGATAGCTGGAAAACTATACCGTCTGCCGATGATTCCATAGGAGTGAGCCCTGAGGCAAGGGCTGCTCCGGAAACAATTAGCATTATGCAGAAGAGGGATTTCATGCATTTTCCTTTCGTGGAAGAGTGTATAATATTAGAAATTGTTCTCAGATTAGTTTATCACATTTGTGAAACACAAGAATACACAAACTGGTTCCCAGCGTAAAGGGTTCGGTATCATGCTTTTTCATCAGATTTTATTAATGATTATCGCTTTGTTAAGCGCTGAAACCGGCAGCAGCAATGATGGAATATCACTTGTTCTGTCCGGCGGCGGGGCGCGCGGTTTTGCTCATGTTGGAGTATTGCTTGCGCTTGAAGAGGAGAATGTAAGCATTCGAAGTGTGACCGGAGCAAGCATGGGTTCGCTGATCGGAGGATTGTATTCCTGCGGATATTCTCCTGTCTATATCGACTCAATGGTAAGGAATACCGACTGGAGTCTGCTCTTCTCTTCTAAACCTGACAGCAGACTTACGCTGCTTCCGCTTCGATTATCAGATTCACAGGACATTCTCAGTTTGCAGGTAAAGGGCTTTTCTCCGCTTCTTCCCCGCAGCGCAATTTCGACTCAGAGAGTAGCATCCCTCCTCTCATCGCTTACCTGTCCGGTCCAGATAGAGACCGGGCTGGATTTCGATTCCCTGCCGATTCCTCTCAGACTTGTGGCTTTTGATCTTGTAAGCCATGAAAGAATTGTGCATTCCTCCGGGAACCTGTCACAGTGTCAGCTCAGTTCTATGGCGGTTCCGGCTGTATTTCCAGCAATAAGAATGGGAGATATGCTGCTTGTTGACGGGGGAGTGGGGGATAATATCCCGGTCGATGTTGCCCTGGAAACATGGGATTATCCCGTGCTTGCCGTGGACATATCCTCAGGATCGCAGGAAATACCTGAAATCCCGACTCTGGTTCAGGTCGGCAGTCTGACCTACAGTGCTCTGTCGGAGAGGGTAAACAATATCTACAGTGCACAGCCGGATTACTATTTCAGACCTGATCTGCACAACGCGAAAAGTTACGAGTTCACAAACGAAGCCGCCGACAGTCTCATAGAACTGGCGTACTCGCAAATGCTTCAGTACCTGAGGGAGCATCCCGAGATTCCCAGGAGCGAAAGACAACCCTTATCGACTCTTGAAAACGAAGTCCCTGCCAGGCTTATCGGAGGAATAGAATACACGGGGCTGATTGAAGTGTCAGAAGATGCGGTTCTTGACTGGATGATACTCTCAACAGAGGAGAGAGCCACTCCGGAGCGTCTGCGGGTTGCTGCGGAGAAACTTTACGCATCAGACCTGTTTGACAGAGTAGACTACTCCCTGGAGCCAAATCCGGATTCCGGATATGTGAACATCGTTTATGCTTTTACGGAGCGGGAGCCTTCGTCAATAGGAATTGGAATGACCTACAATAACCAGTTCGGACTGGACGGAAGGATAACCTACAGGCACAGGAATTTCCTGAACGCCGGGGATCACCTGATATTGAATGCGGGAGGCGGAGACAGGTACTTTTATACAGAGCTTCAGCTGCTTGATCTGTCATCCGGCAGGAGAAAATGGTTTGCGGACTATTCACTGACCGGATACCAGATGAAGATCGAAGCCTTTGAGAGAGACGGAAGCTCTTCTTACAGAGTGGAAACAGTGGGCTCGGGGAATATTGCCAGGGGGTACTCAGCAGGCTGGTCCGGTCTTAACGAAACAGGCATATCGGGAACCGTTCACAGATACGGGGCGGGTGAATTCCAGGGATTTGCATCGCTTTTCTTCACCCACCTCACAGAAACCATTGATGATCCGGTAAATCCGAAGAGTGGAATCAGGTTCGAAACAAAGATCTCCTGGGCCCCTCTTATGACTCATAAACACCTGAAGCTGGGATATGATTTCGAGAGCGCGGTTCCTTTCCTGAGGAAGGGAACGATAGTTCTGAACATCTGGGGACAGCTGCTTTATGGAACTACCTGGGACTGGCAGGAATGCAGACTTTCGGCTTCAAGGCTCATCCCTGGGATGCCGTACTACTCTCTTCCATCAAGACAGAGGATTGCGGGACTAGTTCAGTTCCAGAGGGAATTGAACGGTCCATTCTTTCTATCACTTGAAGCCGGTGCTGTGTGTGACTGGGATTCACTCTTCGAGATCGAAGAGAGCGAATGGACACTGGGAGCCGGACTTGCAGCCGGTCTTGATACACCTATGGGTCCGGCATCTGTCAGCTGGGGCTGGTCTTCAGCGTTCCATAGCAGATGGATGGTGTCGGTGGGATCATCATCAACCTACGGACCGGGGAGGTAAAACTGGCGCTTATCAGAAAAGCCGGTTCCATCAGAACCGAGCGTGAATCCAGACAGGGCTACAGGAACGTGATTTCAAGAGTTCTCGCAGGGCCTGCCCAGGGCTGCGATGATCTGACAGTACGGCTGCTCACAATTAAACCTGAGGGAAGAGTGCCCAGGACGGAGTTCGGCTTCCAGCGCGTGATTACCGTGCTTCAGGGAGAACTTCTCTTTATGGACGGCGATGGAGCCATGCATCAGGTGGGTGAAGGGGATGTAGTTATCATCCGTCCCTGGGAAAGACACCATTTCCAGAACGATTCCGCATCACTGGCTCGAATCCACATAGTCGAAAGCCGATAGCAGGGCCGGGCGTCACTTCTGGTCACTTACTGAATTCAATTAATCATAATAATATCATATACACAGAATAATTATTAATTATAATTAGATATATTAGTATATACTCTTGACAAAATCGTTTATCTGAATATTTACATGGTAGCATTAACCTGGAGGAAAAAATGAAAGTTATCACAGCAATCGCATTGGCGGCTCTTCTCGTTAGTTGCGGCGGGGAAGAACCGACCGTTGAAATTCCGGATGAAATTACTTCAGAAATTCCGACCGTTTATCTTGCACCTGTGGATTCAATTGGTATTGAAATTGGTGATTCCACTCTGGTCATGGGAGCAATAGAAGGGCTCGCATACGGTCCCGACGGCAATATCGCTGTACTTGACTGTGCCCGCGCGTGTATTCGAATCTATTCTCCGGAGGGTGAGTACATTCGGCAGATAGGCAGAAGGGGCAACGGACCGGGAGAGCTTCAGAGCATCGCATTCCTGGGAATCTCAGAAGACGGCCATATTTATCTGACCGGTGACGGCAGCGAGATACTCGGAGTGCACCAGTTCGATTATTACACAGGTGAATGGCTCGGTTCATTCCAGTCGACAGGAACTCCTCCCACCTGCATTGAAGGCGCTGAAGACAGTTTATACATCAGAAAGGATCTCGATATCGATACTTCCTCAGGTGAACCCCTGATATTGATTAATATTTCAAAGTATTCCTGCGGGGGCGAGGAACCCGTAGTGACTTATATAGAAGATACTGTTCCCTTTTTTGGCGCCGATGACATGGCTTCAATGATAGAGCTTATATGGTACGGTTACGATGTGGCTGCCGACTTCTCCGGAAATACATACATAGCACCCCGGTCCACCGAGGAAGCAGTGGTCATCATATACGGCTCCGATGGTATGGAAACCGGACGGATCGAGCTTGATCTTGAGCCTGTATTGAGGACTGAAGAAGAACTAGAGATGGAAAGGATGATCCTGACAGCAAAGATGTCAGCTATGGATATGAACCAGATGCCCACCCTTGAGCCTGATCCATATAAACCTCTGATACGAGGTCTTGAGATTGATGGAGAGGGAAATATCTGGGTTCAGCACGGTGGATCTGATGTGCCTGCATTCAGCGTTTACAGCAGCTCAGGTGACTTGATGTACTACGCCGAAGTAACCGGAGATCATCCGGATGGAAACTCCTGGAGATTTTACATTGACGGCAGCGGGATCCTGGCTTATGCGGAGGATCCCATTGATGGTTACCAGAAAGTTTATATGCTGCAAATAGTTCAGTAGCCTGCACTGGCACTCTGAACCCGGGTTGATATCAGATTTGAATGTCCTTCATAAGATTTGATGCTGTGTGTACTGCTTCGTACGCGTTACCCGCATAGCCGTCTGCTCCGATTGAATCTGCATAATCCCCTGTCAGCACCGCTCCTCCAACTATTATTCGTGCTGAGACTCCCCTTGATCTTGCCAGAGCAATAACCTTTTCCATCTGGGGCGCTGTCGTGCTCATGAGTGCTGAGAGAGCTATTATGTGCGCATTGATTTCCACGGCTTTCGCGACAATATCTTCTGCGCTCACGTCCTTACCGAGATCGCTGACTTCAAACCCCGCGTTTCGGAGGAAGAGGGCGACAAGATTTTTGCCGATATCATGAATGTCACCTCTTACAGACGCAAGAACTATCCTGCCTTTGCATGAGGCTCCCTGCTCCTTTTCAAGGTGCGGTCTGAGAAGTTTCGTCAGAACTTCTGAAGCCCCTGCCGAAGCGATAAGATGAGGCAGAAATAGTTTCTTCCGGTTGTACAGATCTCCAACTTTCTCCATTGCAGGAGACAGACCCTCTTCGAGCAGCTCTCTTGCACTTCGACCGCTTTCAAGAAGTTCACGGGCCGCTGTCTCGGTATGCCGGCGGTCTCCAATAATGATATTCTTTATCAGAATCCCCATATAATCCGGGGAAATTCCCTGAGGGTCGAGTTCTGGAAGCCTTCTCTCCACCGGTTCTATGTTTCCAAGCAGTATCTGCGTGTTTCTGTGCATTTCCAGCACTTTTGAATCCAGAACATCCAGAATGGCCATATCCAGTCCATAAGATCCGAGCGATGCAAGAAGGGCTGCATTCAGAGCGCTTCTATCAGGCAGACCGTGCGAGATGTTAGATATCCCTGCTATCGTTAGCAGCCCCCTTTGCCTGAAAAGCCAGAGAGTGTCAAGGATCAATCGGATATCTGCACCTGTGCCGAGGGGTTGAACAATTGGATCAGCTATTATTCGGTTCTCAGAAAACCCATACCTTGCAAGGATAGAGATTCCCTTTTCCAGCTTATTCAATCTTGCTTCAGCAGTTCTGCCCGGTCCATCCTCATCAATGGGCAGAAGTACTGCGTAGCCGCCATGCCGGAGAAGAGTATTTATTCTTGCGAGGATACACTGTTCCGTAGCGATCAGGGAATTCAGAATGCCGATTCCTCCCATTTCGGAAAAGGCGGCTTCAATATTCGCAGGATCCGCAAGGTCAACTGAAAGCGGTAAACCGATAGAAAGTCTGCTGAAGATTTCATGAATGAAACCATCAGGAAGCAGGTCCTCAAGGCCAAGGTTAATATCAATAAGGTCTGCCCTTCCCTGAGCCCTGGCAAGGGAAATAACGGAGAAAAAATCTCCCGTCGAAAGGGAATTCTGTAAATTCTTTTTCCCGGTGGGATTAATGGAATCTCCAACCGTGAGCATCCGTTCTCCAATAGTGACCATTCTGTCCACAGATGTGAGAAGCTGAAGCGGTTCACGCTGTGATTCAAGCACAGAAGAATTTCCCAGAAGGGAGACATACTCCCGCACATGCGCAGGGCCAGTGCCGCAGCAGCCGCCGATGATTGCGGCTCCGCTCCTTGCGAAATCCTGAAGCCATCTTGCAAATCTTTCAGGAGTTACATCGTAGACTCCGTTCACCGGAAGACCGGCATTGGGCTCAACCGTTACCCAGCGGCTGGAAAACCTTACCATTTCCTGGATTACAGGAAGCAGTCCTTCGGGACCCGTTCCGCAGTTGGCACCGACCGCATCCACCGGAAGCTGATCTGTAAGAACTACAAGTGCTGTGGGGGATGTACCGGAAAGAGAGAGGGAACCGGCGCTAAAAGTCATCTGTGCCGAGATGAATGCATCGGGAACATTGTCTCTTACCGCCAGAACAGCAGCCTTCAGCTCCCTTGGATCTGAAAATGTTTCAAGGAAGAAGATATCGATGCCTGCATCAGCAAGAGAAAGTACCTGTTCACTGAAAAGGTGATATGCCTCTTTCCATGTCATTGTTCCGGAAGGATGTATCAGGCTGCCGACAGGACCGATACTCGCCGCGACCAGGGCTCTGCCATCCGCAGCATCAAGTGCGGTTTCGGCAAGCCTGCGGTTAATATCTTTTACCCTGTCAGCCGTTTTAAGATGCATTCGGGTGCCGCCGAAAGTGCACGTAAGAACAATATCCGCTCCTGCTTCGACGTAGTCGGAATGTACAGCTCGGAGGATTTCAGTATTAGCCGCCGCCCATTCCTCCGTTGCCGCACCTGAAGGCATACCCCTTCTTAACAGTTCTGTGCCCATTCCCCCGTCGAGAAACACAACTCTTTTCTGAAGAAGACTCTGTAGTTTCTGCGCCTGTGTCATCCTGTTACTCCTGCCATTCTTCCGCAAGCTTCAACATTCCCTTTCTTGAACCGGCAATGTAAACACCCGAGACTGATTTCCTCATCCGGTCGATCAATCGGGAAAGATAATCGATTGAACAGGAGAGAACATCACAGTCATCCAGCTCATATACCTTTGAAAGAAGTTCAGAACCGGCTGCAGTGTATTCACGGTGTATGCTTGCAAGGATTTCAGCAAGGCAGCGCCGGATTACTACACCCGGCGCTCCCGCATAAAAGATACAGTACTCTCAAGTCCTTCTTCAAAAGATGTGACCGGTTCGTACTTAAGGAGTTTCCGTGCAAGGGAAATGTCAGCCCTGCTGTGTTTCACGTCTCCGGGACGTTCCGGTGTATAGGCAGGTTCAACATCCGTTCTGCCGGTAAGGCTGCCGATTGCTGAAGCCAGATGATTGACGGTAATACTGTCTCCACAGGCAATGTTCATCATCATCCCCGGAGCAGCAGGAGCATCAGCTGCAAGAAGATTGGCATGGACAACGTTTGCTATATATGTGAAATCCCTTGATTGTTTACCATCGCCGTTTATCACCGGTCTGCGTCCCTGCTGGCAGGCATTGACGAAGAGTGGAATAACAGCCGAGTACGGGCTGGCGGGGTCCTGATAAGGACCGAATACGTTGAAATACCGGAGAGCTACGGTTTCAAGTCCATAAATATGGTGGAATACCTGCATATACTTCTCCCCCGCAAGCTTGCTTACCGCATAAGGGGAGAGCGGTCTTACATGAAGACCTTCAGTCTTAATCTTTTCGGGAGCATCTCCGTAAATCGAAGAGGAAGAGGCGAACAGAACCCTTCTGCAGCCTGCATCCAAGGCCGCATGAAGGATATTCAGAGTTCCCTGTACATTAACTTCGTTGGTTGTAATGGGGTCGGCAATAGAACGGGGGACACTTGGAAGCGCCCCCTGGTGGAAAACGACCTCTACAGCTTCCATGGCTTTCCTGACAATATGGTAACTTCTGATATCACCTTCGATTATGTCAACGCTATCTCTGATATCCGCGAGATTGGACCAGTGTCCCGTAGAGAAATTGTCCAGAATTCGAACCTTTATTCCTTTTTTAAGCGCTTCTCTGGCAATATTGCTGCCGATGAAACCAGCACCTCCAGTTACAAGATACATTTATTCAGTTCCCCTCAGTATTCTAAGAGCCGCAGCAGCAGCTCCAAGACCGTTATCAATGTTGAGTACAGATATCCCCGGGCTGCATGAGTTGAGCATGGAAAGCAGCGCCGTAACTCCGCCAAAAGCAGTACCATAACCGGTTGATGTAGGCACAGCGACGATCGGACCTCTGAAGAGTCCTCCGATCACGGTGGGCAGAGCGGCATCCATTCCTGCGAAAACAATGCAGACAGAGCACTCTCTTAAGGAGGGGAGAACTTCGGCAAGTCTGTGTACTCCTGCTACACCGACATCGCAGAATCGGTGAGTATCAGCTTTCATTACCTCAAGAATAACAGCAGCTTCTTCCATGGCATGAAGGTCCGAGGTTCCTGCCGAAACAACTGCCACCGAACCTTCATCAGAACCGGAAGTTCCGTTGTATTCCCCTGTTACGAAAATGTTTGCGCGTTCAGAGTAGCTGCCTTCCGGGAATGCTTCCAGCAGCAGCCGTCCAAGCTTTTCTTCAGCTCTGGAAACAATAGCAAGACCTGTTCTTTCAAAAAGGTTCTCCGTGATCTTCAGAACTTCCTCGTAGCTTTTACCCTGAGCCAGTATTACTTCAGGCAGGACAGCTGTTATCCCTCTTCCGGTATCCACTTTTGCAAACCCCAGATCAGATGTAAGATGAGAATTGAGGAGCTTGAGAGCATCGGTTGGTGAGATATCACTTTTTCCGAGAACGGCAAGCAGAGCATCAATACTGCTGTATTTCAATACATTCCTCCAGCTGGAGATACATATGATCAGTTCAGCTGATCTGACAAATCGGGAATAAACGAACCGCCATCAGGATGATATACAACGATCCGGGAATAACGCATTGCGCGAAGCTGCTGCAGAAGATCATCGACTATTCCTCTGAGATCAGCCTTTTCCCATCCGACATAAAACCTCGCCGAGACCCTTGCTCTTGAATCAAGCACAAGCACGGAAGGGAAAGTGCTGACGCTGAAACGACTTGAGACTGTTCCCGCATTGTCTACAATTACAGGGAATCGAATCCCCCAGTCCCGTACAGTACGCTGTAATTCATCAATAGAGGTTTCATCCGTACGGATAACGGCGATTACTGTAAAAGGTTCTTCGATGAATTCATCATTGATCGCTTCGAGCCGGGAGAAATACTGCAGATCGGTCAGAGTTGAAAGTCTGCAGAAAAACAGAACAACAACATGTCTGCTTAGTTGATCATAGAGGCTCAGGGGTTCGTTTGAATTGAACCAGGTATGATCAGCGGGAAAATCCCCGACATCAGAAAGCAGGTCTGCCTCCTGGGGTTCGGGTCCCAGATCAAAGAGAAAACCCAGAAAGAACGCAGAGGCGATCATAGCAAGAGCAAAGATAATACCGGAACGTATCCTTTTACGGCTCAACTCGGATCTTGGAAGTTCGCGTGAATACTCTTCCAGGATAATCACTCGCTTCTTTCATTCGCTGATGATGCGAATCTGGCTTCAGCAATAACTGTCTGCACAGGGACATTGTGACATCTGGCAGCCTCTGCGCAATCCTCATACTCCGGCTCCGCACGAAGCTGCTTACCGTTCAGAAAAACCCGCTTAACTCCAAGTGGACCGAATCTGGTTTCGACCGTTTGCTGATCTCTTTCGAGAATAGCTCTATCAACAGAGGAGAGCCTCATTCCAATTGTCGATGTGTTCCTGAATATACACTCGATTACTGCGTCCATTACCGGCATGGGACAAAGTACTGTGGCTTCCATTGCAGGTCTGCCCTTCCTGCCTACACACATGGCGGCATAGCAGTCCATTGCTCCCGCTTCAAGGATTCTGCGGGCTGCGTCCGGCCAGATCCTTGCATCCATATCGTCAATAACGGTCTTGATCTCCAGGCAGCGGTCGGTGAGCCAGAGAGAGGAACCCGCAGACTCGGCAATTGTAAGGCGAAGAAGATTAGGACGCTGAAGGTCTTTTGATCCTGCACCCATTCCAGTGACTTGCGGTTTCATCCGAGGGGGAGGATCCAGCCAGGATTCGACCGCTGCTACAAGTATTGCCGCTCCGGTCGGGGTGGTAAGCTCACTGTCGATACCTGAAGGTGATATGGGAACACCGCTGAGAATATGCATAGTGGCCGGAGCAGGCACAGGCAGAGTGCCATGAGCACATGTTACGGTTCCGCTGCCCGTTGCTACAGTTGATGCGAAAACTCTTTCAATACCGAGAAGATAGAGACCGCAGAAAGAACCGACAATATCGATTATGGCATCCATAGCTCCGGTTTCGTGAAAATGAACTTCATTGACTGAAATGCCGTGAGCATGAGATTCCGCTTCAGCAAGCCTTTGAAATGCGGCGAGGCTGTTATCTTTGACATATAGAGGCAGATCGGATACGGAGATAATATGCCTGATGTCGGAAAGGTGTCGAGAAGATGTCTCCACAGGGACAGTGACGGTTACTAATGTTCCCTGAAGGTGTTTTCTCAGGACCTTATCCGCTGACAGCTCCCATCCC
>JBDLJP010000040.1:0-11539 GCA_039714295.1 Candidatus Fermentibacterota bacterium | reverse complement strand
GCAGTTCTCATGAAACACGGCAATCCCTGCGGTGCCGGAAGGGGAAGCTCTCCCGTTGCAGCTTTTGATAACGCTTTCAGAGCCGACACTGTTTCGCCGTACGGCGGAATACTTGCCCTGAACTGCAACGTGGATATGGAACTTGTTGCCCGTCTTAAAGGGATATTTCTGGAAATAGTGATGGCTCCCGCATTCGATGAAGACGCTCTGCTGCGGCTTCAGAAAAGAAAAAAACTGAGAATTCTCAGGATGCCGCACGGTGCGGAAAAGGAAAGACAGGTCAGAAGCATCAACGGAGGTCTTCTGTTTCAGGCTCCGGATTCTGTAACCGGACTCGAAAGGATCGATGCAGTCTCCGATCGCAAACCGTCAGAGCAGGAACTGGAAGCCATGGATATCCTCTGGAGGGTGTGCAGGTCAGTTAAAAGCAACGCAATTGTAATTGGCGACAGTATGGGTACTCTCGGGGTGGGAGCAGGGCAGATGAGCAGGATCGAAAGCCTCGATCTTGCCATTCGAAGGGCGAAGAGGGAGGGGCATTCCCTCGAAGGATCCGTACTTGCATCCGATGGGCTGTTCCCTTTCAGAGACGGTCCTGACCGGGCTGCCGAAGAGGGGATAAGCGCTATAGTACAGCCGGGAGGATCCATACGCGATGAGGAAGTGATAGATGCTGTGAATCAGCATGGCATGGCCATGGTATTCACAGGAACCCGGCACTTCAGACATTAGTTATGATTAAAACACTATTATTGCTTTCATTGCTATCGCTGCCCGTGATGTCTGCGTCTCTTCAGCGTGCGGATTCATTTATTCTTTCAGGATTGAATGACCAGGCGGTTTCGGAGCTTCTTGAGCTGCTGCGGGAAGATGGTGTTCCCCGGAATGTCATTCTCTACAGAATTGCCGGTATCTATCACGGGACAGGCCGGGAAGACGATTGTATTCTCCTCCTTGACAGCATTCAGCAGGTTTCCGGGGAGAATCTGTACGGGTGGAAAGTATCCCTTCTCGACCTCGCTAGAAGACCCGGAGAGGCACTCGCTCTGTTGCCTTCCGATAATATCCTGCTGCGCTTATGGCTCCAGAGGGAATCGGGTGAAATACCCGCATCAGGTATCCTCCCCGCACCTGACTGTGCAGCAGAACGGGCTGTCAGGACTATGATCTGTACAGATGGCAGGATGAGCAAAGCGCAGATGGAACAGGCTGTTCTGGATGCTGCCCTTCTGGGATTCCTGGCTGATGAGGTCATCGATGAACTGGAGCTGACTCTGAAGAGCGAAGGCTCCTGGTGGGATCAGATCGCCGCTGATCTCGCCCTTGTGCATGAAAGCAGCAGACTCGACAGGCTTTTTGCAGCAAGGGATTCACACCTCTCCCGCGGCTCTGCTGAAATCTGGGAATCCCGCCTTGATCTTGATGATAATGTTTCACTTACCGCTGCCCTGATGCTTCTGAGAATTGATCCGGATAAATGGGGAAGAACCTGGGTTATTACCGACATACTTGCTTCCCAGGGCTATACTGCAATGGCAGACAGCATCGCTGCGGCATCCGGGAGTACAGCCTTCGCGACCGGTGTATCTATGGAAATTTTAAGAGAAACTTCACAGTACGGAGAGCTTCTTGTCCTGAGTGATTCGATTGCCCTCGACACGGCAATGCCGGATTCTCTCATGGCGAGGGCTGCCCTTTTTCAAGCAAGAGCATTAAGAGCTCTGCAGCGTCCTCCCGCGGAATTCTACGGCAGCTACCTTGCGTTTGCCGTTATGCACCCCTGGCATGATACTGCCTCTGAAGCCGCCTATCTGGCTGCCAGATACTACGATTCCGAGCGGAACTGGCCCGCTGCAGCCGATGCTTATATGGCAGCGCTCAGATCAGGAGATTCAGGAGCAGCCAGAGCTCACTGGAGAGGCGGATTCTGCCACTACATGTCCGGAAGGGGGAGCACAGGCGATTCCATCTGGACCGCTGGAATAGAGAAATACCCCTTCTCTGCCTGGTGCGATGAAATGCTGTTCTGGAAGGCCAGGTACGCAAACAGGACAGGTGATGAGGAGAGGGAGAATGAACTGCTCCTTGAAACCGCGGAAAGACATCCTTGGGAGTTCTACGGTCTGCTTGCGGCCGAAAGAACGGGAACGGATCTTCCGAAAATTGAATCTCCCGAGATCAGGCTGCTCGAGAATACCGTTACCGCTGAAGCGGTTGATATGATGTCCAGAGGATACGGTTCGATGGCATCTTCCATGCTGTACTCTACCGAACGCTGCGACAAAGGAATCAGTTCCGCAGCTCTTTCACTCATGGGTGAGCATCACAGTACTCTGTCTCTGCTTCGATCGCTTGATTTCCAGTTGAGAAGCGGGAACAGGGCTATTCTTCCGGAAAGCCTGCTTTGCTTCTACTTCCCTGCTCCCTACAGGGAGCTCACTGAAAGCACCGTTGACGGGTTGAATGTCTCTCCAGCCGTAGTTACCGGTCTTATGCGCCAGGAGAGCTATTTCAGCAGGTGGGCCAGGTCCTGGGTAGGAGCATCAGGACTGATACAGCTTATGCCGGGTACTGCGGGTGATATTGCAAGATGGTACGGTTTGCCGGTGCTGTCCGGAACCGATTTTTTCATACCGGAAAAATCCATACAGTACGGGTCTCTGTACCTCGCAAGGCAGTTCTCTGCATTCGACGGATCATCGGTTCTCGCGCTGTCCGCCTACAATGCCGGTCCCGGGAATGCCGCGAAGTGGAACGAGGCATTTCCCCTTGAGGAAGACGATCCTGAATTATTCATAGAGCAGATACCCCTTACGGAAACAAGGGGATATGTAAAGCATGTAATGGCGAATGCATGGGTCTATTCGGGGGTGTTCAATTGAGACGTCTTCTTTGTATCTCACTGCTGTTCATGATCAATCTGTCATGCAGCCGCGTTCATGAAGAGAGTATTCCTCCTCCTGAACCGTTTTCGGAAATAAGGGAGAATCTTTTCTCGAAAACCGATTCTCTCTATCTTATCGGGGAATTTCAACCAGTGCGGGACTCACTTCTGAACCTGCTCAGCACGGATTCATCCCTTAAGAACGAGGCCCTGTTCAGGTTGCTGGGATTGTACCACGGCAGGGCGATGGAGGATGAGTTCGTATCACTCCTGGACAGCCTGGAGATGGAGGGTTCAGGATCGCTTACCGGATGGAAAGTATCAGCTCTGGATCTTGGTGGAGACCCCGGGGGCGCTCTTGTATATCTCTCTCCCGGGCAGTCAGTACTCTATTCATGGTTGTTATGGGAGATCGATTCACTGGAATGCCCGGTTGAATTGCCGTACGAACATACTCCGGGAGATGTTTTTGCATCAGCACATATTGCTGTGCCAGGCAGCCTTTCGGAGAGAATGCTGAACATCATGGCCGGGTACGAAATGCATTTTCCATCTGTCAGGAGCACTCTGCTCAGAGAACTTGAAACAACTTCCGACTCGACCGGTATCTCGATCGATGATATTCTCAGCGATATTACAGAAACGCCGCAGAGTGAATTACTGCTTCTGCGGATGAAGGCGGCAGCCGATTCAGGCTCCTTCGACTACTGGGATCGAATTGTTACGGGTGCCGGCCCCTCGGTATGTTCCATAGCGGTAGAGGAAATACTTCAGCGTTATCCTGAGGAGTACAGCCCCCGCCTTATCATCGCTGATTCCCTCGCTTTATGCGGAAATCTCGATCTTCTCCTGGAATACTCAGGCAGAGGAGATCCATGGCACAGAACCGGTTCTTTAATGGCTGTTCTTATGCAGGAGAATAGGTATGACGAGCTGCTTCAGCTTACCGGCAGTGTAAGCCCGGGGGATCCGGATTCTATAAGCGGACGGGCAGCTCTTTTCAGGGCTCATGCACTGAGGGGGGCAGGGAGACCGGGGAGTGTTTATTATCCGGCATATCTGGAATTTGCAGCTGCCTATCCCGGACATCCGTACGCCAGAGAAGCCGCCTACAATGCGGGTAAGTATTTCGATTGTGAACAGGAATGGAACAGTGCAGCCGATGCCTATCTGACCTCACTCCGAACATCTGGGGCATGGGGCGGTGATGAACGGGCTCACTGGCGCGGTGGATTCTCGCTTTACATGTCAGGCAGGTTCATAGATGCTGATTCTCTCTGGACTTATGCTTGCGGAGAATGGCCGACTGGTTACTGGAGAGATGAGATGCTCTTCTGGAGAGCCAGGCTTGCGGGCGAGCTCGGAAGAGAGAGTCTCAGCGATTCCCTTCTTCTGATTGCCGCAATAGATCATCCCTGGGAATTCTATGGACTGCTGGCAGCCCGGAGGCTCAGCGTAAGGAACGATTTCACCTACCCGATGCTGGAGATCAGCCTTATGGACGACAGCGTATGTTCACTTGCCGTTGAGATGACCGCATCGGGTTTCGGCATTGCAGCAGTGGAATTGCTTTCAGAGAGTTCACTCGGTTCCCCCTCCATCAGGGCTGCAGCTCTTTCTCTTATGGGACGCCATGGATGCGTTCTGAGACTGCTCCGAGCCCTTGATATTGATTTAAGAGAATCTTCAGATGAGATGCTTTCGGATTCACTTCTCTCCCTTTATTTTCCATCACCTTACAGAGATCTTTCATCGGAGGCAACGGATTCCCTTACCCTCGATTCGGACGTGCTGCAGGGAATAATGAGGGAGGAGAGCTATTTTGATCGCCTGGTGGTTTCAAGAGCGGGAGCAATGGGTGTTGTGCAGCTGATGCCAGGCACCGCCTACGATGTCGCAAGATGGTATGGGCTCCCATTTCTTGAAGCTGACGATTATTTTGACCCGTTTGTATCGGTTCCCTATGGTGCGCTTTACATAAACAGGCAGTACGGCAATTTCGGAGGTGAAACCCCTCTTTTTCTGGCAGCTTACAATGCGGGTCCCGGCAACGCATCAAGATGGGTAGATATGCATGGATGGAATCCGGACGATCCTGAGATGTATATTGAACAGATAACGTACAGGGAGACCAGAATGTATGTGAAGAAGGTTCTACGATCTGCCTGGATATACGAAAGGCGATGAATATGATACTTGCTATATTGATGATCGTTACAGGTTACTTTGTTGACCCCCCAGTAGCCACTACACTTGTCTATCCGCCGTTCGGGCACTGCATGGGCATCTACAGGGCGGGAACGGAACAGCTTTCGATGCTTCTCGGAGGGCTGGTAAGGTTCGATAACACCCAGGGACTTGCATGTGTAAAACTTGATGACTGGGACGACGAAGATACTGCTGACGACGATGAACTTGCGGTGTACGGGGTGAATTCAGGCACCGGACATATAATCTACAATGCTAACATGTACACACTTGGTCTCTATGGAGGGAGCGGTTCAGACCCAGATGAGCTGATGCAGCCTCACGGTATTGCAGCTGATCCCTCCGGTCTCGTTCTTGTAGCCGATACCGGCAACAGGAGGGTTGTGATACTGAGAAGGAGCGGATCCAGGCTTATTCCGAAGAGAGTGCTCAATGGGGATTTTCAGGAACCGTGGGATGTGGCTCTGGACGGAACTGGCCGTATCTATGTTACGGACCGCGCCGGGAACAGGCTTTACATCTACAGTTCCATAACGGATTCTCTGCCGGAGACCGTAGAGTTAAATTCTCCCACGGGAGTGGACGCTGTGCGCGGTGGCAGCTGGTTTCACAGTGATGAGGAATTCATAGTTGTAATAACTGACGATGCCTCATCAATCGTTCAACTGAGAGAGGGTGAGATCGCTGCGGCCTCTGACCTGACCGACTGCAGCGGATCATTTTTTAATTATCCCGCCATCGATTTCTGGGGTAATGTCTGGGTAACGGACAGTATCTCCTGCTGTGTGCACAAATTCACGGACAATATGGATTATATATGCAGCTTCGGATCGGAGGGCAGCGGAGACAGAGAGTTCTTTGCTCCTACAGGTCTTGCAATATGGAGACGGTTCGGCCAGGTTTTCATAGGTGAGGAAGAGGGAGCCAGATACTTCTGGATAGGTGCAGATTTACTTGACGTTTCTGTCGAATCTGATGGACAGGGTTTTGAGATTAAAGGCACACTGACGGAATATGCACTTGTTGATGCCATGATCTTTGACTCGGGAGGAGAGCCGGTATTCCGTCTGGCGGAAGGCAGGTATCCTGCCGGTGAATTTCATGCTGTGTGGGATGGAACCACTGCAAGAGGCGTACATGTGCCCGGAGGCGATTACAGTATTGAGGTTGTTGTTCAGCCTGTATACTCAAGCAAGGGTTATTTCAGTAAGACATTCACTGATAACTTCACCATTGATCCGCATGATTTTGAATATAGATAGGGAGATTTAACTGCTTAAATACGCATTTCTAGTTGTTCTTCTTATGCTTTCCGCATTCTTCAGCGGTTCGGAAACAGCCTGTTTCAGTCTGGACCGTCTTCAGAAGAGAAGGCTTGGAAGAACGGAATCAGGAAGAAGGGTTCTCCACCTTCTTTCAAGCCCCGAGAAACTGTTGTCGGTAATCCTGTTCGGGAATACGGTTGTTAATATCACTGCTTCTGCCATTGCTGCCTCGATAGCCGCTGGAATGTTTCCGGAAAACAGTGGTCTGAGCCTTGCGCTGGCGGTGGGTTCGATGACATTCCTGCTCCTGGTCTTCGGTGAGATATCACCAAAGACACTGGCGGTGTCCCGAGCGGAAAAATGGGCATCAAGAAGTTCGACTGTGCTGCTGATTTTCATGAAGCTGTGTACGCCCATTGCTTCAACCCTTTCCAGGTTCTCAAAATTCGTATCCGGAAAAATCGGGATAAACAGTCCGGGCAGCAGACTTTCCCGCGAGGAGATAATAGCTCTGGTGGAGCTGGGGCAGTCGGAAGGCCTGTTAGGATCTGAAGGAGGGGCGACACTTAATCTTTTGACACTGAATGAATCTCAGTGTACGGATGTCATGAAACCCAGGTCTGAAGTAGCCGTACTGAGGATGGGATGGGGCGAAGAGCGTTTCAGCGAAGTTATGCGAAATAACCGATTTACGAGATTTCCGGTGCTGGACGGACCGATGGAGAAAGTAATCGGATATGTGGACTCGAGGGAATATTTCATAGCCGGGGACAGAGAACCTCTTTTACTGCATGATCTTCCTTCTTTTCCCGAAAATGCACCTCTTGAAATAGTCCTTAAGGGGCTGCGGGAATCAGATGAGGAAGCAGGTGCTGTTTTCGATGAATACGGTGACTGGACCGGTATTGTAACTGTCCATGATATCCTTGATTATTTTCTTTTCAGTTCAGCTGCTCCGCCCGGAACCCTTCCATCCGGAGTAAGCGTTAAAGACGGATGGCTTCTGATACCAGCAGCACTGAAGCTTTCAACTCTTTCGGAGTTATCGGGCAGGAAATTCGAAGCCAGATACGCTGAGACATGCGGTGGACTGCTTCAGGAAATTACCGGAAGAATACCTGAAGAACATGAAGAAATAGACATTTCGGGATACATCTTCAGGATAACTTCAAGAGAGGGACCCAGACTTGATAGAATCGAAGTCAGGCTTACCAGAGAGGATGGACTGAAGGAATGATACCTTTACTGTTTCTCCTGGCTGTAATTCTGGCAACCTTTTCAAGCGGTGCCGAAACCGCTTTCTCGGCAGCCAGCAGAATTCGAGCTCTCAGCCGCCTGAGAGAGGGCAGAAAATGGGCTCGTCTCTCTCTGGGTTTCATAGAAAATCCCAGACGGTACCTCACTACAACACTGGTGGGAACGAATATAGGTATTGTTCTGGCATCGATGATCACTTCAAGATTCGCTGAAGGCACGGGTATTACATGGCTTGAACCGGTCCTCATCGTGTTCCTCTCATTTTTCATGCTCATCTTTGCTGAGATGATACCAAAACAGCTGATGCTCGTTTCAAGGGAAGCGGTGGTTTCAAATCTGTCACTCCCGCTTCTTCTCCTCAGAACACTCCTTTTTCCTGTAATCCTCATCGCTGATTTCCTTTCCTCCTTGATAGTCGGCAGAAGAGTCGATTCGCGTGTATTTGAGAGTAAGAGCGAGATACTCGGACTTCTTGCGGATTCCTCATCCGATACCGGACCCATCGCGGAGAGGATACTCAGAATGAACGATATACGGATCGGAAATGTTATGAGAAAGCTGAAAGAAATACCTGTTACCCGCATCGGGGAAAGCAGAAACTCGATACTTGAGAAACTTATCGATTCGGGGCACTCCTTTGTGCTGGTAAACGAACGGGACAATGAGACTGTCAGGGGGTATACGGATGGGAATTCCTTACTTAAGTCCGGTGATCTGCTGGATGGGAACGGAATAGAAGGGATTCCCTATTTTGAAGAAGGGGATGATCTTATAAGTGTTACAACTATGCTTCGGAAATCAGCAGCTCCCGCAGGTATCGTTCTTGGAAGAACCGGTCAGCCTGCGGGTATTGCTATTCTGGATGATATTATAGATTCTTTACTGGGTAAGACGGGAACAGCGTCTGTATTGAAAGTTCCTTCTGATAGACAGATTGAGTGGCAGGATGGGAGATCAGTCATCAGGTAAATTCGCATGGATCGGGGATGAAGACGCCCCCTTTCCGGGTTCTAATGATATTCAGGACTGTAATAGCAGGAACTGCTCCGCTATTCTGGTTTCCGGGAATCAGGATCCGGATCAAATTCCTGATATTATCATGAACTGCTGCGGTCCTGATGTCCCATGGCTGGTGTACGGTACGGGGGAGAAAATGGAGCGGTGGCTCGCTGCAGGAGCTGCCGGTTTCCTGCCAGCCGGAACTTCTGGAAGAACAATTCAGGCTACTCTTCACGGCATTTCCGGGCTGCTTGAAAACGCAAGAACCAGGAATCCTCTCTCCGGTCTTCCGGGAAACAAAGCCATTACATCCAGACTGAAATCCCATGTTCTTGGCGGACAGGATCTCGCAGCGTACTTCGATATATCCGGATTCAAACCATTCAACGACTACTACGGTTTCAGCAGGGGGGATGCAGTACTCCGTTCTCTCGCAGAAATATTGACATCTAATCTTTCAGAGTATTTTGTTGGACATGTTGGAGGAGATGATTTTGTAGCGATCGGCTGCGGTGACAACTTTATTGATTCCGTTAAGCGCACCACCAGAATTTTCAATGGAAGAGCAGGCGGCTTCTACAGTGGCCCGGATCATGCCGCAGGAGGAATAGAAGCTCTTGACAGATCAGGTGAATTCAGATTCTATCCCATAATGGATATTACAGTCTCTCTTGTTAACGGTAAAGGCTGCAGCAGTGTAGAACAGCTTGCCTGCAGAGCCGGATTGGAAAAGAAGAGATTGAAGGGAGAGCTGTTCCCGGATACGGTTGCCAGTTTCTTAAGCGGAGGGGATGGAAAACCGGAGTATCAGGACTTCAAAAAATGGCTTCGGGATTCGGAACCCGATATTCTTCAGGTGAAGGCATTAGTTGAATCGGCTGGCATTCTGGGGGATACCAAAATGACTGCCTGTCTGATTGAAATACTTAAGATGGAAAAGGATTATAAAGTACGGAAAAGCGCTGCGAGAGCACTTGGAAATGTTGCAGGACAGAATTCAGCAGCAGCTCTGAAATCTGCTCTTAGTGACGGTAATGTACATGTAAGAACCGCAGCTACACTGGCGCTTCCCTTTGTAATGGGAAATGAAGCCGGTCCTTATCTCAAGGATGCCGCCCGGGATAGAAATACCTGGGTTTGCAGGGCAGCTTTTCGCGGTCTGGGCGTAAGCGGCTGGCAGGGGGCTGCCGATATATTAAGATACGAGCTTGAAAGATCGGATGAAGGAAGGTTCTGGCTTAACCGCAGGCAGGAACTTTCTGCTGCTCTGGAGGGGGCAGCATTTCTCGGAGACCCATGCCTCGCAGATGCAGTGGCGCATATTCTCAGGGAGAATCCCGGAGTTAAAAAGGAGATCGTATGGAAAACTCTTCTTACACTCGGCGGTCGCATATGTGTTGATGAGATTCTGAATGCAGTGGAATCGGGGGATTTCTACGATGTCTTCAGCCAGCTTGACAGGTTTGATCCCCACGGGCTTTCTCCCGAGCTGATTAAGATTCTTGAATCAGCATTTACCGGTCTTGATCTGAGAAGAGGCAGCGACCGGCTGCAGGTTCTGAAATTTCTGGGAAGAGTACCCGGTCCCGCATCGGTTGAGATATCCGGATGGCTCCTTGATAGAATTGAAAAAACCGACGATCCCTACGAATTTGAAGTGCTTCTGGAAACCATGAAGTCAAGGGCAGTTGCGCCCAGAGGTTACGATCTTGCAAGGATGGTTGACAGAACAGCAAAAAACAAGCTGAAACTGACTCGAAAAGGCATTGTATCAATGCTCAGATGGGCTTCTACCGGTAAATACGCGCTTTCTAAAACATATCTTGAAGAACTCCTCAGGCACGATTCGAGGGAGATTAGAAACGCCGCGGCCAGAACGGTGATAAGTTTAGCGCGGAAGCAGGCGGAACAGAAAAATGGTAAATAGTAATAAGAAATATGGAATAAAATTACCTTGCTAAGCTATTGCTATTCAAGAGAAAATAGCTTATCGTAGCGATTAATTATCGATAAATACCCGTACTTATAATCGAAAGGATATGGAATGAAGTATATTCTATTACTGCTTTCTGTTACGGTTGTCGCAGTCTCCGGTACCATCCATCCTGATCTTCAGGATCTGATGCAGAGATCTAACAGTACAGAACTCATCCCTGTTTTTATGCTTGTTCAGGGAGAGCTTGACACGGACTGGGTCGAGGCTGTTACAGTTGACATGAACCGTGACGAACGACAGGAGTTCGTGGTTGATGCTCTGAAGAATATTGCCGATGTATCCCAGGCAGGGGTCATCAGCGAACTGGGGCTTTACACAACGCAGAGTGTTTCCGGCATCCTGTCGCTCTGGCTTTCAAATGCGGTTTACTGCGAGGCAACTCCGATTGTTATCAGAGACATGTCTTGCCGCAGTGATATTACCCTTATTGAACAGGCAACCTACCCTGACGCCGGGCTTATCTATCCCGTCGAAGTACGGGAACCTGCACATGAAGAACTCGATAAAGCAATAACCTGGAGCGTGACCCAGATAAACGCGGACGATGTCTGGGCTCTGGGTTACGACGGAAGCGGAGTTATTGTAGGTGTCATAGATACCGGAACCGACTACAACCACATGGACCTTCACAACAACATGTGGCACGATACCGCGGCTGGATATCATTACGGATGGGATTTCTACGATAACGATAACGATCCGATGGATGATTACGGTCACGGTACACACTGTTCCGGTTCTGTACTCGGTGACGGTGCAGAGGGCACCGAGACAGGTGTAGCCCCGGGTGCAACCTGCATGGCTTTACGTATAAACTACTACGGTGGTGGAGAGCCTACATGGATACAGGCTATGGAATTCGGTACCGATAACGGTGCCGCAGTTCTTACGATGTCTCTCGGCTCGGGTCAGGGAAATGCAACCCTCAGA
>JBDLJP010000039.1:0-11592 GCA_039714295.1 Candidatus Fermentibacterota bacterium | reverse complement strand
CTTATGAATCTCTGCGTTAATTCCCGTGATGCATTGCCTGCCGGGGGAAGTATAACTATCGAAACCAGGAATGTTTTTATCGACACCAGCTTTACAATACTCAATCTCGGATCCAAACCCGGCAGACATATCCTGCTCAGTGTTACTGACAATGGATGTGGCATTGATGAAGATACCATAAGCAGCATCTTCGATCCCTTCTTCACCACCAAGACAGTTGGAAATGGAACCGGGTTAGGTCTGTCTACAGTGTACGGTATTGTCAAACAGCATAATGGGGATATTCAGGTTTACAGCGAACCGGACAGGGGAACAGTATTCAGTATCTACCTGCCGACAGTACAGCGTAAGGCAGCTCATATTTCCCCTGAATCAAACGCTTCGGTCCCGATCGGAATGGAAACCATTCTCATAGCTGAAGACGATGATATGGTTCGGAACCTTACGCGGGAGACGCTTGTTATGGCGGGATACACAGTTCTCGATGCGAGAAACGGTGAAGATGCGCTTAGTATATACCACGGCAATGAGGATTTGATAGACCTTCTAATACTGGATGTAGTAATGCCGGGTATGGGTGGGAAGGAAGTTTACAACAGGATCATGGAAAGCAATCCTGATATTCGAACCCTGTTCTGCAGTGGTTACAACCGTAATGCAATCCATACAGGGTTCGTTCTTGATAAAGATCTGCACTTCATTCAGAAGCCGTTCAATTCGGATGTCCTGCTCCGCAAGATACGTACGATACTTGATTCCTAACACTGATTGTACTTTCCAGGACAGTTTCAGTAGTCGATCAGCAGGTCGTTTACGAACTTCAGCGAATAGCCGTAATTACCGCTGGGAAGGCTGTAGCTATCTGATATAGCCCAGCCCTTCCAGTCGCCTCATCTCAATCAGGGCTTCTTCATTCTCTGTTGGTGTACATATGCATGGCCAGGCCCAGTATTTTAACACTTCATCCAGAAGCAGGCTGTCTGTGGTCAACATATTCATCTCGCCCGGATCATCTGCAAGGTCGAATGTTTCACTGGAATCAGGTTCTACGAACCAGATCACTTTTCGAGATTCCCGGAGACAGGCTGCAGAAGTGGTATCGGCTATAACACCGCTGGATGGAATTACTCTGTCGAACGGTATTTCTCCGAGGATATCGATACCCTCCACGTGGGCAGGAACTGGAATTTGAAGATAGTTGAGAACTGCAGGCAGCAGATCGTACTGTCCGACATTCTCCGAAATGACGATGCCGCGTTCAATCCCCGGACCGGTAAGAATCAGGGGAATATGAAGAGACTGCTGATAAAGATTGCTGGCATGTCCCCAGTCTCCGTGCTGCATGAATTCCTCACCATGGTCTGCAGTAAGAATAAAGAGAGTATTGTCTGCCAGTTCCAATTCACGTATCCCCTCAAACAGTCTTGACAGCTGATTGTCAGTCCATCTGAGTTCAGAGTCATACATGGCTGTCATATGCTCAATCAGTACCGGATCAAAACAAAGCTCTATCTCCGGCCATTCGGTTGTACCGTTTGCACCGCTGCTTTTAAACAGTGTGTCAAAAGGAAATGGCGGGTCGTATGGAAGATGAGGGTCAAACAAGTGTACTGTAGCAAAGAACGGTTCCGGAACCTCATTAGAACTGAAATAATCAAGCAGAGTATCAACAGTGATATCGGCATTATCGCTTCCGTCATCGTTAAACCAGAAATAATCATTGCCTTTAGTAATACCGAAAACTTCTCCCAGATATCCCACATTAACCCAGGCAGCGGTTGAATAGCCCTGTTCTTTCAATATGGTTGTCAGTGTGGGCATTTCAGGGTCGAGGCCGTGAGAGAATCCGTCATAGTGACTGCACCTGTGGCTTCGTTCTGACAGACCTGTGAAAATAGAAGCCATTCCGGGCAGGGTCCAGGGAGCCTGGGCCTGGCAGTTTTCAAAAAGAACTCCTGAAGCAGCGAGACTGTCAATCGTTGGAGAAGTATCCCGATTATAACCGTAGCAGCCGAGGTGATCAGCGTTGACTGTATCTACTCTTATCAGAAAGATATTAACCTTCTGATCTCCAGTGCATGAAAGGGATAGAATAATCAGCACCGCCAGGCAGCAAAGAACAGATAATCTCATTTGTACTCCAGTTGAAATATTGTAAACGCAACCCGGAAAAATAGTTCAAACCTGTCCAGAAAGAGCATTTCCCGAAACTCTGCTAGAATCTATCCCTCGCATACTGTCAAGTCCACCGGTTCAGCCCTCCGTGACAGGACACACTGTCCCATGAAACAGGGGCACTGGTGAGTTTTTCTGTTCTCTGATTGATTAAAGGTTTACCAGGGAGAAATTCACCATCTCGAGGGTCTGTTCCTCGCTGAATCCCAACTGCTCCATAGCGCCGGAGGGACAGACTGTGGAACAGCTTCCGCAGCCCTTGCACAGAGCAGTGTTTATGGAGCAGACCTGCCGTCCGTTCTTCCAGATAAGACTGGGAGCGCTGTAGGGACAGACGGAAACGCACATTCCGCACCCCGCACATACATCAGTGTCCAGGCTGGCGATATTGGCTACTGACAGGTACTTGTCAGAGCTTATGATGATGCAGGCACGTTCGGCGGCAGCCTTGGCCTGCGAGACGGTCTCATCCATGTTCTTTGGTGAATGAGCAAGACCCGCAAGGAAAATTCCCTCAGCGGAGAAATCCACAGGTCTGAGTTTTACATGGGCTTCCATGAAGAATCCGTCTTCGTTGAGCGGTATCTTGAGCATCTGCGAAAGCCTTGATGCGTCCTTCCGGGGCTCCATGGCCGATGCCAGTATGATTCTGTCAGGCGTGATCTCAATCTCCGTACCAAGGACATGATCACGGATGCTGACAAGTATTTTCCGATCTTCTCCGTCTTTGACATACTTGACTACCGGTTTTCTATCCTCTTCGTATCTGATGAATACAACGCCCATCGCCCTGGCCTGCTGGTAGTACTGTTCGTTGAAACCGTAGGTGCGTATATCCCGGTAGAGAATGTAGACGTTCATCTTCCTGTTGAGCTCCTTCAGGCGGATGGCATTCTTCACAGCCTGAGTGCAGCATACTCGCGAACAGTAGGGATGCTCATCATCCCGTGATCCTACGCACTGTATCATTACGACACTTTTTGTTTTACTACAGGCGTTTTTTTCTCGTTCGAGAATTCTTTCAAGCTCAAGCTGAGTAAGCACCAGTCCGTCAGACTCACCGTACAGGTATGAATCAGGTACGGTTTCAACTCCTCCTGTCGCAATTACGATTATCCCGTGTTCGTACTCTTCGGTCTCCCCCGTATCGCCGCTCTGTATGGATGTCAGATAATTGCCGATGTAGCCATCTATGGCGGATATGGTGGAGTTCCGGTAAACGGTTACTCGCGGGTGCTCTTCCACCCTGGCTGTAAGCTGCTCGAGGTACTCTGCAACATCACGCCCGTCCGGTCTTTTTGTGAGGCTTCTGAGATTTCCGCCCAGGACTTTCTCCCTGTCAACAAGGGCAACTTCGAAACCCTGATCCGCTATGGATAGCGCTGCAGTCATTCCGGCAAGGCCTCCGCCGACGACCAGTCCCTTCTGCGTAACATCCAGAGCTATAGTATGAAGAGGCTTCAGCAGCCGCGCTTTTCCTACCGCTATTCTTGTCAGTATCTTCGCCTTATCTGTAGCTTTTGCAGGATCGGCGCGATGAACCCAGCTGCACTGGTTTCTGATATTGGCCATATTGAACAGGTAAGGGTTCAGTCCGGCTTCTCTGATAGTCTCCTGGAACAGCGGTTCATGTGTGCTGGGGGAACATGAGGATACGACAACCCGGTTGAGTTTATGCTCCTCTATGAGTTCCTTCATCGTTTCCTGTGTATCCTGGGAACATGTGAAAAGATTCTCTCCCGCGAACACTACATCCGGCAGTGTCTTTGCATAGGCTGTGACGGCCGAAACATCCACGATACTTCCGATATTCGTTCCGCAGTGGCATACGAAGACACCTATCCTCGGTCTTTTGCCGCTTACATCCTTTTCCTCGGGATATTGCTTCTCTATTATTTCCGAACCCCGCACATCAGACAGGATTTCCGCAGCGCCTGCAACCGATCCGGAAGCCTGAATCACTGTTTCAGGAATATCCTTCGGGGATGCAGCCGGTCCGCAGACGAATACTCCCGGTTTGGTAGTGTTGATGGGAGATTCATCTGAATTTTCGATAAACTGGTACTTGTTCAGACGGAGTCCGAGCCTGTCCGAGAGATCATTGTTGTTTTTCCCGGGTGCCAGACCGACGGAGAGAACTACAAGATCGAATCTCTCCAGAGTGACGGCACCGTCTTCGGTTACAAACTGAATTTCCAGATCCCCGGTATCGCCTATCTCCCTTATCTTGCTGACACGTGACCTGATGAATCTTACACCAGCATCCTTTGCCCTCTCGTAATACTTATCGAAATCCTTACCGTAAGCGCGCATATCCATGTAGAATATCGCAGGTTCAACAGTACTGACATGTTCCTTCGCTATTATCGCCTCTTTAATGGCGTACATACAGCATACTGAAGAACAGTAGGGCATATGGGAATCTTCCGTTCTGGAACCTACGCACTGAAGCCATGCAATTTTTGTGGGAACGCTGCCATCTGACGGGCGCTGAAGATGACCCTCGAAGGGACCGGATGCAGCGAGAATTCTTTCGAACTGGATACTGGTCAGTACATTATCATATCGTCCATACCCGAATTCATGCAGCGGTGAGGGATCGAATATTTCCGCTCCGGTTGTAAGGATTACAGCACCGACATTGATATCCTTTTTCTCTTCTGCCTGCTCGAAATCTATCGCATCGGCAGCGCAGACCTCCTCGCAGATTCCGCATTCACCGGTATTGAGGTGAACACATTGCGAGGGATCGATACATGCGTAGTTCGGAACAGCCTGAGCATATGCAATATAAACCGCAGACCGGTCGACCAGACCCACATCGAATTCGGATTTTATAGGCAATGGTCTGTTACCGGTGATTTCATTCAGTTTGATGCCGTTCTCCACGGGGCAGATGTTGTAGCAGGCACCACAGGTCTGGCATTCATCCGATGTCTCATCGAAAGCTGGAGACACGAGCCGTTTACTGCCTCTGCCTGAGAATCCCAGGACTCCCTTCCCCATTCGTTCCTTGCATATACGCACGCATAGCCCGCAGAGGATGCAATCCTCGTTCTTAGATTCAATACGAGCCTGAGTAATACCCATTTCTTCAGCAAGCCGTCTGATATTTTCCGATTCGGAACAACGCGCCAGAAGCAGTTCCATCATGATCTTTCGAGATCTGAGAATCCTGTCAGTACCTGTCCGGACCGTCATACCCTCCTGTACAGGATAATTGCATGATGTCTGAATCGATACTCTTCCGTTCTGCTCAACCTCAACAAGACACAAACGGCAGGATCCGTAAGGGGAAAGTACTTCCCGGTAGCATAGTGTAGGAATATTAATATCGAGTTTTCTGCAGGCTTGCAGAAGAGTTGTTCCCTTTTCGAATTCTACGGGCCGGTCATCTATGGTAAGTTTGATCATTTTGCTTTCCATGCCTTGCTACTCCACAATTATCGCGTTGAATTTACAAACATCGTAGCAGACTCCGCATCTTGTGCATTTATCCGGATCGATCAGATGCAGTTCTTTCACTTTTCCGGTTATCGCTCCCGCAGAACAGTTCCTGCCGCAGAGTGTGCAGCCGGTACAGGCATCAGCATCGATTCTGTAGACAACAAGCGCTTTACAGACATGCGCAGGGCAGGCAGCCTTTTCGATATGCGCATCGTACTCATCCCTGAAATACTCTATCGTTGAAAGCACGGGGTTTGCAAGCGTCTGCCCCAGACCGCACTGTGAGGCATCCGTCACAGCCTCTCCAAGTTCAACCAGAAAATCGACATCATCCGGTCTTCCGTCTCCGGTGGAAATCCTTGTAAGTATGGTAAGCATCAGTTCGCTGCCGTCCCGGCAGGATGTACATTTCCCGCAGGATTCATCGTTCGTGAATTCGAGGAAATACCGCGCGATATCAACAACACAGGTCTCCTCATCCATAACAACCATACCGCCGGATCCCATAATGGAACCAGCTTCAGCCAGCCTTTCATAATCAACGGGAAGGTCAAGAAGCTCAGAGGGAATACACCCTCCCGAAGGACCGCCGGTCTGGACAGCTTTGAATGTCTTAGCATCGGGTATTCCGCCGCCGATATCGAAAATGATCTCTCTGAGCGTTATTCCCATAGGCACTTCCACGAGACCGTTGTTCCTAACCTTTCCCACAAGCGAGAATACCTTTGTTCCCTTTGATTTTTCAGTGCCGATGGAGGAGTACCAGCTGCTGCCTTTGATAAGTATCGCCGGGATATTCGCCCAGGTCTCCACATTGTTGATATTCGTAGGTTTTTCCCAGAGACCGGATTCGGATGGAAATGGCGGGCGGTTTCCGGGTTCAGGAGAAACACCCTCTATCGAATGCATCAGCGAAGTCTCTTCGCCGCAGACAAACGCTCCCGAACCCTCACGGATCTGGATATCAAAGGAGAATCCCGAATCGAAAATATTCTCTCCGAGGAGACCCTTCCCGTGCGCCTGGTCCAGCGCCACTCTGAGTCTTTCGATAGCCAGCGGGTATTCTGTCCTGCAGTAAATGAAACCTGTGGAGGCCCCGATAGCGTATCCACCGATAATCATGCCTTCTATTATGGAATGCGGGTCGCCCTCGAGGATCGATCTATCCATATATGCTCCCGGATCACCTTCATCAGCGTTGCAGACGATATAACGATCATCAGCTTCCGATCTGCGGGTGAATTCCCATTTCAGACCGGTAGGAAAACCTCCGCCGCCTCTGCCCCGGAGGCCGGAACTCTTGACCTCATCAATCAGTTCTTCTGGCTTCATTTCCGTAAGCACTTTGTACAGGGCTCTGTAGCCGGATCTCGCGATGTACTCACCTATGGAACCGGGATCTATGATCCCGCAGTTTCTCAATGCGATCTTCTGCTGTTTTGCAAAGAACGGAACGTCTTTGCAGAGCGGTACGGATGCTAACTCATCCTGCTCTGGAGACTGATCATATTCCTTGAATACATCGTCCAGCAGATACTCTTTATCGTAATGGCAGAGAAGATTATCCTCCGGAATTTTCCCGGCCTTGAGTGTATCCATGAGATCTGCGGCTTTCTCAGGCGTCATTTCCACATAGGTCAGTCTGGGAACTCCGGGTATGAAAAGATCAACGATCGGTTCTCTCTGACAGAAGCCGAGGCATCCGGTCTTCGAGAGAGATGCGCTTAAATCCGTGCTTTCCAGAATCTCCTCGAATTTGTCAAACACTGCCTGGGCTCCTGTTGCGAGTCCGCAGGTCGCCATTCCTACAGAGATCCTGATCTGTTCCGGATAAAGCGATTCCATACCTTTGCTGCCGAGCTGATCCAGTTTATTCGTATTCATGGCACTCATTCGTAATCCTTCAGTATTTTTGCGAGATCATTCAGTTTAACCCTGCCGTAAACCCTGTCATCGACCATGATCGCCGGAGCAAGACTGCAGCATCCGATGCACCTTGCAGCCTCCACCGTAAATTTCAGATCTTCTGTCGTTCCTCCGGGCTCGACTCCGAGTTCCTCACAAACCCGCTGCATGAGCTTCTCCGCTCCTTTTACATAACATGATGTTCCCATGCATATGCTTATCTTGTGTCTGCCTCTCGGGGTGAGGCTGAAGGAATTGTAAAAAGTAGCGATATTGTAGATATCGGAGATCCCGATCTCAAGCTTCTCCGAAATGTAACAGATGACATCTTTGGGCAGATAGCTGTAATGCTTGTCAATCTCCTGAAGAACCGGCATCAGGCTGCCCTGCTGATCAAGGTGTTTCGCTAGAATACCCTCTACGATATCCCTGTCCTTCCTGCTAAGTTCGATCTCATCCAGCTCTACAGGGTAAATAATTTTGGTAACCGGACAGTTAATAACGCAGGCTCCGCACCCGGTACACTTCTCCGAGTCGACATATCTGGGATGCTTCTTCACCTTAACGGTGAAATTACCGGCTTCTCCCTCTATGCCCATCAGCTCAGCGTTCGTGATAAGGTCGATATTCAGATGCCGACCGGCTCCAACGAGCTTCGGAGAGATAACGCACATTGCGCAGTCATTAGTCGGGAATGTCTTATCCAGCTGGGCCATGATACCGCCGATAGCCGGAGTTTCCTCCAGCAGGTAAACCTTATATCCTGAGTCAGCAAGATCAAGTGATGACTGGATTCCGGCTATACCCCCGCCGACAACAAGCACAGCTCCTGATTTAGCGGAGTCTTTTTCCATATTCTTCTTTTCCTGCTTCATATCAGCCTAATCATTTTATTACTCCGGCCGCTCGTTGTACGATACGGCGCGAGCCTGCTTTCGAGCGGTAAACTCCTTGATGAGAGCGATTTTTCCGAGTCTGTCCGCTTTCCGGTCGTCTTCTGTCATACCGCTTATCAGTTCTATGCTTCCGCCTGCAAGGGCATCGGCAAATCTCTTCTTCCCCTCTATCGTCCGGACCATAACCGTTGTATACCCATCGGGAGAACCAAGACCTCCGACCGAGATATCCGCGAAATCATTCGCAAAATGGCTGCATCGCAGACATGCGGGGCGTGCAATCTTCTCCACTTCGTTCATAGGGATGTATATCTGAATGCCTGATTTCATGTTGAATATGAAATCCTTTTTGACATTCACGCTGGAAATATCCTCAGGTCTGATCTGCCTGTTCTTTATAAAGTCCTTATCCATCAGACTGTCCATTTCAAAGCACTGCATACAGAAAAGACCAACAGTGAATTTAATGATATCCGACGGCACTATTGAAATCGCCTGCATCTTCTTGATGGCGGTTATCTGACATGGCGTTCCGACCACTGCAAGCTTCCGGAATTTTTTCACCTGCTTGAATTGATTGATCTGTTTCACTATAGAGACGAAGCCGGAGTACTTCTCACCGACTTCCTCAAGATGAGGGAGTTCGGAAAAGTGAGATCCCGCTGCGTTCAGGAGTTCCTCTTTTGATGTTGCGACTATTGCTTTCCTGTTGAACATATCTGTATTCACTGAGACAACAGCGCCATCAATATGACCGGCCTTTAGCATCTGTACCAGCAGAGCTGTGACTACTCCACCATCCGTTGCAGCCTTGCGAATATCCGCATCGGTACTTCGGGCGGAAAGTATATCGCTGAAATGGCCGATCGGCTGCACCCAGTCTGCTCGAGCTTTAAGCTCTTCCTTGAGGGCATCGGTCCACGGACAGACAAGGTAACAGAGACCGCCGTCCATGCAGATATTCGGCTCGACATATTCAGGAACACCGGAATCACCCAGTTTCAGAGCACCGCACCCGCTGGCGGAGCAGACCGATACACATCCGCCGCACCTTCCGCATAATCCTGTATCGATTACTTCAGCCTTCAGATTTTTGAATGTTTTTATATCGTTATCAGCCATAACACTCCTAAAAACTGATCCTGTAGACATTTACCATTTTGCGTTCAGCTCATCCTCAAGGGTTTTAAGAATATCAGCCTTACCATTCTCCTCCGGATGCAGCTTATTCTCGATGATCCTGCAACGGAGGTCCTGGATAATCTTATCGAGCTCTCTGGCTTTCTCGAGCCTCTCCGCTTTTACGTATCCTTCTTTTACCGCCATATCCCGGAGGATGCTTATCACATCCGTGAACTTAACGTTCTGGGGACAAAGGGCAGCGCAGGTGTAGCATCGGGAACACATCCAGAGGATGTCCGACGATAGAACCTCTTCCCTCATTCCGAGTATCGACATTCTGATGATTCTTCTCGGATCGTACTCATCATTAACCTCAGCCACGGGACAGGAAGCGGTACAGGTTCCGCAGGTGAAGCAGCGCATGAAGGATTCCGATCCGGGCTGGGAAGCTATATCGTATTTGAAATTCGGGTCATTCTCTGTAATAATTATCTTATTCATCCGCTTATCTCCATCTAAACCGTCTCGGGTATATTCTTCAATTCAGCCATTGAAAACACAGGACCGTCAATACAGATGTATTTTGAACCGATATTACACCTTCCGCACTTACCGATACCGCATTTCATTCGCCGTTCAAGTGACGTGTATATCCGCTCATCAGGAAATCCGAGTTCGGTCAGAACCGGGAGAGTGTACTTTATCATGATGGGCGGACCGCAAACTATTGCAATGGTATTATCAGGACTCGGAGCGACTTCCTGCGTAACGGTCGGGACGAATCCGGTTCTATCGTTCCAGCCATCAACAGGTTTGTCTATTGTAAGATGAAACTTGATATCATCTCTCTGTTTCCATATGGCTATCTCGTCTTTGTATATGAACAGGTCGGGATTTCTTGCTCCGTAAATAACAGTGATATCCGTATAATCATCCCTCGAATCGAGAAGATATATGAGAAGAGATCGCAGCGTTGTAAAAGCGAAACCGCCGCCTATTATCAGAACATTCCTGCCTTTGAGGTCGTCAATCGGATACCAGTTGCCGAGAGGGCCTCTCATACCGACGATATCTCCATTCCTGAGGTAATGGATATCGTTGGTTACCGAACCGGTTCTGTTAACCGTGAAGCGGAGGTAATCCTTTTCGGTGGGAGATGAAGCGATACCGAATGGTGATTCACCTTTGCCGAGTATCGACACTTCACAGAACTGACCCGGCAGATATTTGAATGCTTCTTTATCCGATTCATTCACAAAGGTAAGATCGTATGTTCGCAGTGTTCCGTCCGGGTCTTCGGTTCCAATACGCGAAACTTTCATCTGAATCGGAATGTATGAGTTACTCATAATTTTCCCTGTTCTTCGTATGTAAGGATCTTTCTGAGCACTTCTCTGATATCAAGATTAACAGGACAGACCGTGACACAGCGTCCGCAGCCGGTACAGAGAATTTCTCCATAGTTCTCCGGATAGTAGCTGTACTTGTGCATTACCCGCTGCCTCACGCGCTCCCTTGAGAGAGCTCTCGGATTGTGTCCGGATGCTTCCATCGTAAAGATCGGGAACATGCATGAATCCCAGATGCGCACCCGCCTGCCCTTTTTTCCTCTGCCTTCATCCTGCATATCAAAACAGTGACAGGTAGGACAGCTGAATGTGCATGCGCCGCAGTTAACACACTTGGCGCTGATCTCATCCCAGATGAACTCGGCGAACAGAACCGGAAGCCGCTCGCCAAGCCCGCTCAGTTCAAGCGGCGGCGGCATCATTGAATCCGCATCAGAAGCCAGCTTTGCAGCCGTGGCTTCATCCTCTTTCGCGGCATCCGTAAAACAGGATAGTTTTCCGATAATGTCAGAACCCTTGTCACTGACCGGTTCCATAAGGTAAACATCACCGGCATCAATTACGAACACATCCATTCCATCGCTGTTATGCGGTCCGCTGCCGAACCAGTTGCAGAAGCATGTTGATAGGGGTTCATTGCAGGCGAGACCGAACACCAGCGAGCTGTCATACTTTTCCTTCCAGTAAGGATCCTGGAA